>NZ_JAUZVI010000005.1:0-244067 GCF_031844485.1 Nocardioides sp. AE5 | reverse complement strand
CAGCCAGCGTTGGTGGCCCAGCAGACCACGGAGGCCACGATCATCGCCCGCAGCGGCGCGGACACCTGCCCGGTGAACTCGATGCGGTGGACCAGCTTGCCGAAGGCCGGTGCGGTGGAATCCTGGTGGATCGTCGCGACCGGGGTGTCGCTGTGGTCGAAGGCCTCCCACCGCCGTCCCCGGAATGTGTGGCCCATCGGCGCACCCGTGGCATCGACGAGCTCGGTGGGCACCTTCATCCGGAACCGGCCGCTGGTCTGACCGGTGCCCACTGCCTCCCCTGCCGAAGTGCTCACCCGGAAGGCGAACTGCACGTCCCAGCCCCGCTCCAGGTTGATCTCGTAGTGGCTGGTGCCGTCGGGATCCACGACGACGAAGTCGGTCCCTGGCCTGCGGTGCTTGTCCAGCACGGTGAACAGGTTGCGCCAATCGGGATCCGGCGATCGGAACTTCGCCAGGGCGACGATCCCCGAGGGGTCGTGGATCTCGAAGCTCATCCCGGCGGTACGAAGGATGCGGATCTGGTCCGCGCCGAACAGGGTGCTCATCGGGCGCATTCCTGGGCAGCCATCGTTTTGTCCTCCGCAGAATGGGGTACGCCGTGTGCGACGGCGAAACTATCAGGTGGAGGATGACGGTATGGGTCGAGTGGATCCCGCGGCGCTGAGAGACTTGGCGCCCCAGTGGACGAATGCAGTGGAGCCGCACCTGGACCGGGCCATCCGCGAGGTCGCCAAGACGGAACTGGTCCACTTCGCCAACTTCACCGTGGTCGCTCCTTCCCTGGCCAGCACTCATGTGGTGGTGGAGAACTTCATGCAGCGTGAGCTGGAGCGCAAGAGTAATGACGTGGCGGATTTCAACAGCCGGCTGGTGACCACGGCCGACAACTGGTGCGATGCCGAGGAAGCCAGCACCGTCGAGGAGGGTTGCTGATGTCCGGCTCCAACCCGTTCACCGCCGGCCAGGAACTGGCCGTCACCGCACTGGTGCTCAATACCGGGGGTGCGATCGCCTTCCCGGCAGCATGGCCGATCGTCACCGAGGTCTTCCAGTTGCAGAGCGACCCCGGGGCGGTGTACGACGCGGGGATGGCCTGGCTTGCCGCCGGCGACGAACTCGCCCGCGCTGCCACCGAAGCGCATGCCATTGCCGATGCGACTGCGCAGGCCTGGGAGGGCCCGGACCACGACGCCTATGACACCAAGGCCCGCGAGTTCGCCCTGCAGTTGACGATGGATTGCATGGTCGCGATGACCACGGGCCTGATCCTGGTCGGCTTCGCGGTGCTTCTCTTCGTGGCGATCATGGTGGCCTTCACCATCGGGACGACACTCTCGATCTGTGCGGTGATCTATTGGGCGATGCTGTCGAGCGTCGTCGCAGCCCCGGGCGCCGCTGCCTTCCAGGCCGAGGTGACGGCATTGTGCGGCATGGCGAAGACGGTGCTCACCTTCTCCACCAAGGCCCTGACCTTGATGAGCCACAGTGCATCGGTGGCCATCGGGGCGATGGTGACCGGGAACGTGGTCGTGCAGTCCTTCACGGGGAACCCCGAGGTGATCGGAGACCTGGCCAGCGGCGCAGTGGACAGTATCGCCACGATCACCGCTGGGCTGATGTCCTATGCCCTGTTCCGGGGTGTGGCTCCGGGGATGGGGCAACTGGGACCGACCATCTTTGGTGTCGGAGGGATGACCGCAGGTGGTGTCGGCACCGGGGATGGGCCGATCGCGCCGGGCCTGAACCCGTTCAGCTGGCCGGGTTACTTCGTCACGCCCGAGCACGGGGACGGGCAACCGGACCACCGCAGGTGAGGTGACCCGGGCCCGGCAGCGGCTCCCGGAGCAGATTCAGCGTTGCTGTGACTGGCGCTGGAAGCGCTCGACCACGTCCTGCACCTCTGCCGATCCGCGGGAGAAGGCCTGGCTCAGTTCGCGCAACTGTCCCATCGCGGCGGCCATGTCGACCTGCGGGGCATCGATGTCGAGGTCGTCCATCAGTTCGCGGCGCTTCTGTTCCCAGTCCTCGCGGGCTGCCCTGGACAGGGCAACGATCTCCTCGGCCAGATCGACCGACGGCTTGCGCATGGCCTTGGGATCGATGACCAATTCCTGCAGGCCGGACCCGTTCGCCTTGGCAGTGAGGAGGCCGTCGTCGCTTTGGGCGGCGCCCACGACCTCCGCGAGGCGCTCCCGCGCTTCGCGGGCCTGCTCGGCACGCTCCTGCGCCTGGGCGAACAACGCCTGCGGATCGATGCCGGATCCCGTGGGCGTGTCGAGTGAGTCGAAGGGCGTTGTGTCCACCATGTGTGCGGTCCTCCCGAGCGCAGTGCCTGTCGTCGCCGATCGTACGGCGTGCCCCCAGCGGCCGCACCACGGCATGGGAGGGAGCCGCGCCATCGGACGACCCGCACATCCGCCACAGGGTGAGACGCAGTTGTGCTTGCCGGCCGGGCCGCGGCAGACTGGACTCATGACCTCGATCATCGACACCCGCACGGCGCTCACCGGCGCTGCCTGCGCGTGTTGTCGTTTCGCCTGAGCCCCCTTCGCCAGCGAAACCCGCGCCTGTTCCGGCGCCCTCCCGAGAGTCCCACCCATGATCCTTGCCATCCGGCGTCGCCACGTCGACCTGCTTCGCACCGCCAGTGACCTGTGTTGGTCGATGTCTGCTCCCAGCACCGACATCGACCACCACAGGAGAACCCATCATGACCGCATTGACCGTACTGCCCCTGCTGCAGGCACTGCGTGACTTCGCAGACGACCCCGACCTGCTCCACCTGCACGACCCGCACTCCCTCCAGCGCCAGCGCACCGAACTGGTGCGCGACGACGACCTCCAGATCTGGCTGATCACCTGGCCTCCCGGGGCCGAGACCGGATGGCATGACCACGGAGCTGCTGCGGGCGCGTACACCACCCTGGCCGGGCGGCTGACCGAGCACAGCTGGGACGGTGCCGAGCACGTGCGCAGCATCGGCACCGGTGACGCGTGGGCGTTCGCTCCCAGCCACATCCACAACGTCGCCAACCTCGGCGCCGTCGCGGCGACCTCGGTCCATGCCTACTCGCCCCGACTCGAGGCCATGACCCACTACGAGAAGGCCGGCAGCTGCTTCGAGCCGATCGGGGTCTCCGACTCCGGTCCGCGCACCGTCCTGCGTCGGAACCCGGACCCACGACGTACGACGGGGAGCGGCGCCTCCTGGAACAGTGCTGACCGCCGGGGCGGCGCGCGATGACGGCGATGACGGTCCAGCGCTTCGAGGAGATCTACTTCGACGGCGTCGCGGACATGGTCGCCCACGCGCGCAGCAGCCTGCGCCGGACCAGCGCGCGGGCGGCCTTCCAGGAGGCGATCGCGGGCACCGGCGTGATCATCGACATCCGTTCCGAGCGCCAGCGCGCCGCCCAGGGCGCGGTACCCCCGCTGCTCGGCGCCGTGGTGGTGGAGCGCAACGAACTGGAGCCGCGCCTGGATCCGCGCAGTGCGACCCGGTTGCCGTTCGCCGACCATGCAGCGCGGGTCATCGTGCTGTGCAGCGACGGCGAGGCGTCCTCACTGGCGGCGGCCTCGTTGCGCCAGCTCGGGGTGGCGCAGGCGACCGACGTCATCGGTGGCTTCGCTGCCTGGTGCGAGGCCGGGATGCCGGTCGGCTGACGTGCTGACCGGACCGTTCAGCCCCGCGGCTCCAGCGTCAGCGAGATCGAGTTGATGCAATAGCGATCCCCGGTGGGGGTGCCGAACCCGTCGGGGAAGACGTGGCCGAGGTGCGAGCCGCAGTTGGCGCAACGCACCTCGGTCCGCTGCATGCCCAGGGTGTTGTCCTCGAGGTATTCGATGGTGTCGCTGATCGGCTGGTAGAACGACGGCCACCCGCAGCCGGAGTGGAACTTCGTGTCGCTGGTGAACAACTCCACCTGGCAGGCCCGGCAGCGGTAGACACCGGTCGTCTCGGTGTCGGTGTATTCGCCGACGAACGGGCGCTCGGTGCCGGCCTGGCGGAGCACGGCGTACTCCTCGGGAGTGAGTTGCTCGCGCCACTCGGCGTCGGACTTGTCGACCTGGTAAGCCATGCCTCCCACAGTACGCCGCAGCGCAACGCGGCCGGCGGGGCGCACGGATCCGTCACGTGCGCAGGGATGCGGACGCGCGCCGGTTCGGTAGCGTGGGGACATGGCGAGGACTCCGGCAGCAGAGGTCGACGCAGGTGGGCGCGCGGTGCGGGTCTCCAGCCCGGACCGGATCATCTACGAGCCGACCGCGACCACGGCAGCAGTGACCAAGGTGATGGTCGCCGAATATTTCGCGGCGGTCGGGGACGGCCTGATGCGCGCGCTCCGGGAACGGCCCACGGCGCTGGAGCGCTGGCCCGGCGGCGTACGCGAGGGGATGAAGCTGGCCACCGGGCCGGCGGACCGCAATGCGGATGCGTTCTACCAGAAGCGGGTGCCCAAGGGCGCGCCCGACTACCTGGAGACCGCCACCATCACGTTCCCCTCGGGGCGCACCGCGGACGAGATCTGCCCGACCGAGATCGCGGTGCCTGTCTGGTGCGCGCACATGGGCACGCTGACCTTCCACCCGTGGCCGGTCCGTCGGTCGGACGTGGACCGCCCGGACGAGTTGCGGATCGATCTGGACCCCCAGCCCGGTACGACGTTCGCGGACGCGGTCCGGGTCGCCGGCCTCGCCCGCGAGCTCTTCGAGGAGATGGGGATGACCCCGTTCGTCAAGACGTCGGGCAACCGTGGTGTCCATGTCTTCGTTCGGATCGAGCCACGCTGGGAGTTCGCCGACGTGCGCCATGCTGCGATCGCGTTCGGTCGGGCGCTGGCCGAGCGCGACGACCAGGTGACGGTGAACTGGTGGAAGGAGGAGCGGGGCGAGCGGATCTTCGTCGACTTCAACCAGAACCTGCGCGACCGGACCATCGCCTCGGCGTACTCACTGCGCCCGCTGCCCGGTGCTCCGGTCTCGACCCCGCTGACCTGGGCGGAACTGGCCGAGGTCGACGACCCGGCGGCATACAACCTCTTCACCGTCCCGGACCTGGTCGCCGATCGGGGTGACGCGTGGGAGGGGATCGATGAGGCGGCGTATTCGCTGGAGCCGCTGCTGGAGTTGTGGGAGCAGCATCCGGTGGAGCTCAACTTCCCGCCGGACCATCCGAAGATGCCCGGCGAGCCGCCCCGGGTCCAGCCGAGCAAGAAGGTCGCTGAGCACTGGGATCCGGCGGGCAACCGAGTCGAGTGAGGGACGAACGAGCGATTGTGTCCGCCCATGAGTACAGCTGCAACCGAGTCGAGTGAGGGACCGTCCCAGGAAATGAAGCATTTCCGGCACCAGACGCCGGAAATGCTTCATTCCTCGGGTGCGATGCGGGGGTTCTCCACAGGCGCCCGGAAGAGGGTTGTCCGGGTCCGCTCCGCTCGTCGAGACTCGAGCCCATGGACATGGTGGCGGTCGAGGAACTCCAGGCGCGCCAGGCCGGAGTGATCGCTCGGCGCCAGGTGCTCGCGCTCGGGGGAGACGACAACGACATCGAGCGGATGATCCGGCGGCGCGCCTGGGCGCGGGTGCTGGCTGGCTGCTACGTCGACCACACGGGCCACCCCACCTGGGAACAACGCGCCTGGGCTGCAGTGCTCGGCCACGCGCCGGCCGTGCTCGCTGGCGCCTCGGCTCTGGTCGCGCACGGCCTGCGCACCCGGTCGGGTCCGCGCTCGGTCGACGAAGCGCTCGAGATCGCTGTCGATGCCTCCCGGTGTCCCCGGCCGGCTGCCGGCCTGCGGATCCGGAGGATCAAGCACCTGGACCGACTGGCCCAGTGGCACCTCGGGCCGCCGCGGATCCGGCTCGAACCAGCACTGCTGGACGTGGCGTCCCGGGCTCGCGACGAAGCCGGCGCGGTGGCCGTCCTGGCGGACGCCTGCCAGCAACGACGTACGACGCCACGGCGGCTCCTCGACGCACTGGCGACGATGCGCGGCCTGCGCAGGAAGAAGCTGCTCCGGGAGATCCTGGCCGACGTCGACTCCGGCGCCTTCTCGGTGCTCGAACGGCGCTACCTGGTGCAGGTGGAGCGGAGGCATGGCCTGCCGAGCGCGACGCGCCAACGGGTGGTGCGCACCGGCCGGACGACGACCCATCGAGACGTGGACTATCGCGACCAGCGGACGATCGTGGAACTGGACGGCAGGCTCGGCCACGAGTGGAGCGCGGACCGCTGGGCCGACCTGGACCGGGACATCGCCAGCGCCGTCGAGGAGGCGATCACCTTGCGGGCCGGGTGGAAGCAGGTCCTGGAGCCGTGCCGCCTGGCGATGGCGGTCGGGGCGGTGCTGCGGGCACGGGGATGGCAGGGGCAGGTGCGCGGGTGCGGACCCGGATGCCCTGCCGCGGCTGGAAACAGTGAAGCCTTTCCGGCACCAGGTGCCGGAAAGGCTTCAGCGTGAGTCGACTGGACGTCAGCCCTTCTTGCTGCCCGCGCCCTCGAAGACGCCGATCAGCAGGATGGCGGCGATGATGGCGACGATGGAGCCAAGGATGTTGAGCTCCCAGATGTCGCCGGTGCCCAGCCAGCTGGCGACGAGCCCGCCGATCAGTGCGCCGGCGACGCCGAGCACCAGGGTCATCACGACGGTCAGGTTCTGGCGTCCGGGCTTGATCAGGCGTGCGACCACTCCGACGAAGAGTCCGAAGCAGATGAGGCCGATGACGTTGAACATGGTTCCCTCCTCAGGTCGACCGCCGGTCAGCGGTCCTTCCCACGGTAGTGCCTTGCGGCCGGATCGAATGCGTCGCCGGGCCGGTCAGGGCGTGTCGGATTCCTCGTGCTCGAGCAGGTGCAGCACCGGGACGCCGAGCTTGCGCCGGGCCTGCGAGGTCCAGTCGACGTGGAAGAACTCGGCGACCACGTGGGGACGGGTGACGATGATGGCCTCGCGGGCATCCACTGCCTTGACCACCTCGGCCAGGGCGTCGATCGGCGGCCCGTGGACCACCTGGCCCTCGGCCTGGACCCCGGCCGCGCGATAGCGCTCCAGGGTCAGGTCCAGGTCGGCCTGGGACTGTTCGAGGCACTCGCGACGGACCTCAGCCAGGTCTTCCTCGCTCATCGCCAGCGCGGGGGAAGTCATCACCTCGCCGGTGGCCAGGGCTCCCATCGCCGACTCGATCCGTGCCGCAGCGTCCTCGACCGGGACCAGGACGTGGTAGACGACCTGGTCGGCGATCTCGTTGTGCAGGGCCACTGCCTGGGCCGCGTCCTGCTCCGACACGGCGTGCTCCACGAGCAGGACGACGTCGTAGGTGCCGATCCCGTCATCGATGCGATCAGTCATGACTACCTCCCGGGGTTGTCCCAAGGATCCTACTCAGGTCGTGGCCGGCCGGCTCCTCCAACTGGTCATAGCCGCACGAGGCCGGGTCGCGGTCGGGCCGCCACCGCTTGAACTGTGCGGTGTGGCGGAACCGGCGCCCCTCCATGTGGTCATAGCCGACCTCGACCACCCGCTCGGGACGCAACGGCGTGAACGAGAGGTCCTTGCCGGCGCTCCATCGGGACTGGGTGCCGGGGACCCGGTCGGGGTTGGCGGTGAGGAACTCCTGCCACCGGCCCCAGGGGTGGTCGGCGATGTCGCAGACGAGCGGCTGCAGTTCGGCGATCAGTTCGGCCCGGCGGGCCGCGGTGAAGGAGGCCGCGACGCCGATGTGCTGCAGTTCGCCGTCGGCGTACAGGCCGAGCAGCAGGGAGCCGAGCAATGGCTCCTCGGGGGTGGAGGTCTTGTGTTCGCGATAGCCGGCGACCACGACGTCGGCGGTGCGGGCGTGCTTGAACTTCAGCATGGTGCGGACGTTCTCGGCGTACGGCGCGGCCAGCGGCTTGCCGATCACCCCGTCCAGGCCGGCACCCTCGAACTCGGAGAACCAGCGCTCGGCCTCGACCGGGTCGGTGGTGGTGCGGGTGAGGTAGCAGGGGCCGGCCAGGTCGGCCAGTGCCTCCTCGAGCGCGGCACGGCGCTCGGCGAAGGGCCGATCGACGTACGCCGTATCGCCCAGCGCCAGCAGGTCGAACGCGACGTACCCGGCGGGGGTCTCCTCGGCGAGTCGGGTGATCCGCGAGGCGGCCGGGTGGATGCGCTCCTGGAGCACCTCGAACTCCAGGCGGGGCAGGGCGCCCGGGCGGGTCTGCGCGACGAAGAGTTCGCCGTCCAGCACGCATCGGTCGGGGAGTTGCGCGCGGGCGGCCTCGACGACCTCGGGGAAGTAGCGGGTCAGCGGCTTGGTGTTGCGCGAGGTGAGCTCGACCTCGTCACCGTCCTTGAAGAGCAGGCAGCGGAAGCCGTCCCACTTCGGTTCGAAGAGCAGGTCGCCGTGGCCGCCGGCGGCCGCCTTGGTGATCGGTGCCTTGACCGGCTTGGCGAGCATCGGGCGCACGGGCGGCATCACGGGGAGATCCATGAGCCGATCGTCTCAGGTCTGTCGCCACGGCGTACGGCTGGAGGGACGGGAATCGCGCCGGACCCTCCTGCTCGCGGTGGTGCGTGCCCGACGCCCATCGCCCACAGTTGGCGCGCAGATGTGTCGGCCTCGTGGTGGTGCGCATCGTTCGCCCTTGCGGGGAGCGACGGAATGTCCCATGATCGAGGCTCGTCTCACGCGGGACCACCGATCGCGTCCTGCGGACAGGAGCTTGGATGAAGGCCGTTCAGATCGCGAGTGTCGTCCTGGCCGCTGGGCTGCTCGTTGCCTGCGATGGGGATTCCGAACCTAGCGCTGCCCCGGTGACGGCAGCGAGTGAACCGGCACTGCCCACCCACGGGTCGTCGCCCGGGTCTCCGGGGTCGATGCCAGCGCCGACCGCCGATGTGGCGACCGGTTCCGGCTGCATGCCAACCCCCGATGACCCGCCGTCGGAGATTCCCAATGGGGCAGAACTGCCCCGGACCGCCGTCGGTGACCTGGACGGCGACGGGCGTGACGATCAGTTGACCACGTGGCGACTCACCCTCGGTGACGACGAAGTGATCCACCATCTCCGGGTGGTGACTTCCTCGGGCAAGGTCGTGGAGGGTGAGTTGAGCGAGGCCAGCGCAATGGCCGACGTGAGGCCGTTGGGGACGATCCCGGTCGGGGACGGGAAGTGGGCGGCGTTGGTCGTCGAATCGGCCGGGGCCTCGGGCGAGAACATCGCGCTGTGGGGCTTGCACGCCTGGCCCGATGACCCCTGTTCCCTGGGTCGCCTCACGATCGCCGATGACTCGGCCGAACTCACCTTCCCGATCGGTGGGACGGTTGGCCAGGTCAGCGGGCTGCGCTGCACCGAGGTCGACGGCATGCCAGCGCTGGGAATCACCACTGCCACCCAGGAGTCGGGCGGGGACACCTATGCCTGGCAGGAGCAACGGGTGCAGTGGTCCGGGGCCGGTGCGCTCCGTGGGGCCGGCACTGATTCGGGTTCGGTCGCGGTCGATGGGCTGGATCAGTATGCAGGTCTTGACTGTCCCGGGATTTCGCTGGAGTGAGGCCCACCTGGCGGCTCCCGGTGAGCCGGAGCCGGCCGTGATTGCCTAGACTCGTGTGTGACGCGTTCGCGCGTCGTTCCCCGGTTGGTCTGCCGGCAGGGCCCGCCTGACTTTGAATCAGGATTAGCGACGTAGGTTCGACTCCTACCCGGGGAGCCGGCTTTCCCGATGCAGTGTGCCTGCATCCACGGTGAGGAAGAGTTCGACCAGGGCCGCGACGATCTCGTCGCGCTCGGCCTCGACCTCGCCCTGCAGGACGGCGCCCAGGGTGTGCGCGACACCGCCGATCAGGAACTGCGCGACGATCCGTACCCGCGCGGGGACCTGGGTGGAATCGGCCGCCGGGTCGCCACTGGCCGCGGTGGCGGCAAGCAGGTGCGCGAAGCGCCGGCTCTCGGCCATTGCCCGGGCGCCAAGGACGGGGGAGGCCAGGGACTCCAGGAGTACGACGCGCCCCTTGCGCGCATCGGTGAGCATCAGGTCGACCATCTCGGTCAGCACCGCCCGGGTGCGGGCGACCTTGTCGTTCCCGGCGTCCGCGAGGGCGCCCAGGGCGCGGTGCAGCGACTCCTCGGCGATCTGGTCGAAGACCGCGATCTGGAGTTGCTCGACGGTGGGGAAGCTCTCGTAGAAGTAGCGCGCCGCCAGCCCGGCCTCTTCGGCGACGCCGCGCACCGTGGTGCCGGCCAGGCCGCGGGTGCCCATCAGTTCCAGGCCGGCCTCGAGCAACTTCGTACGCCGTTCGGCAACGCGTTCCTCCGCGCTCGCGCCGCCATAGCGTCGGGCTCCCGTGGTCATGCCGAGCATCTTGACACATGCGTTCGCAGATGTCACAGTCCATCTGTCAACGGACGTTGACTCATGGATGGATGGCCCCGAGAGGAATGGCATGACGCACACCGCCGCAGGCCCCGTTGACCGGACCAGCACCGAGCCCGTCCCCCGGGTGCAGGCGCCTCAGCCATCCGGCGATGACGTCCCGCCCTGGCACCCCTCGCAGCCCCATCACGAACTCGCTGCCGACGTACGCTGGTGGGTCGGCATGCCGGTCGCCTTCGGGCTCTTCGGCCGCCTGGCCCTCGACCAGATCGCCTATCGCGAGGTCGCAGTCGCAGTGGACGCCACCGGACGCTTCCGGGAGAACTTCACCAACCGCGGCATCCGCAGCTATCTGTGGGGACCGCTGATGCTCTTCGGTGACGAGACGGATCGCCGTTCCTCGGCGCAACGGCTCAAGGACCTGCATGGCCAGGTGAAGGGACGCGGCAAGGGGCACTTCGAGGGCGAGCGCTACAGCGCCCTGAAGCCGGCGATCTGGAAGTGGGTCGGCACCACCAGCATGCTCATCTTCTACAAGGGCTACGTCGCCACCTATGGCAGCAACCTCGACGATGAACAGCGCGAGGTCGTCTATCGCACGATCCTGGCGATGAGTGACTACGACCTCAACAGTGAGCAGGCCCGGGTGCCCCGCACGGTCGCCGAGATGGAGGCCTACTACGAGGAGGTTGCGACCACCGACCTGGCCGACAATGAGTTCCTGCAGTGGGCCAACCGTGAGTTCGGCTCATTGCCGGTGCCGACCCTGGTCGGGCCGCGCTGGCTGCACCTGCTGATCACGCCGGCCTGGCGGCTGGCCACGCCCGTGCTGAGCCGGCCTGCCCGGGTCTGCGCGGAGGAGACGGCGCACCCGAGGATGCGCGAACTGCTCGGCGTACGTGAGAGTCGCGTGCGGGCCCTCGAGTTCCGCGCCTACACCGCGATGCTGCGCGCCGTACGACGGTGGCTGCCGGCCTGGGCGTTGCTGGAGCCGATGGCCCACAACCGTTATCGCTACGAGCGGTTGCGGGCGGCGTACGCGCGGCCGCAACTGCGCAGCTTCGCCGCACCCGGGAGTGCACCGGCGGCACCCCGCCACTCCGGCTGAGCCGCTCCCTCGCGGCCCGGGCGGACGACGGGCCCGGGCGGGTGGCCGCAGTGGCGATCTCACCCGGGGGCGTTATCTTGGTCCGGTCCACCACGGGGGAGTGGGGACCCAGTGCCGGGCCCAGTCAAGGAGTGTCATGCCGAGCAATCTCACTGTCGTCGTCCTCGCCGCGGGCGGCGGCACCCGGATGAAGTCCAAGACGATGAAGGTGCTCCACGAGGTCGGCGGACGGTCCATGATCGGCCACGTCCTCAACGCGGTGAAGGCGATGGAGCCCGAGCGCGTGATCGCCGTCGTCGGCACCCAGCGCGAGCAGGTCGGCCCGCACATCCAGCAGCACCTGCCCGAGGCGATCCTCGCCGTCCAGGAGACCCAGGACGGCACCGGGCACGCGGTCCGGGTCGCCCTCGACAGCGTCGGCACGCCGCTGCACGGCACCGTCGTTGTGGTCACCGGTGACACCCCCTTGCTGCGCGGGGAGAGCCTGCGTGCCTTCGCCGAGGAGCACGAGGCCGCCGAGCGCGCGGTCAGCATCCTCTCCGGCATCGTCGCGAACCCGCACGGCTACGGCCGCATCGTGCGCAACCGCGAGGGCGACGTCGAGGCGATCGTCGAGGAGAAGGACGCCACCCCGCTCGAGCGCGAGATCGGCGAGATCAACTCCGGGATCCTCGCCTTCGACGCCGAGTTCCTGGCCGATGCGCTGGGCAAGATCAGCAACAACAATGCGAACGCGGAGTACTACCTCACCGACACCGTCGGGATCGCCCGCGACGCCGGCCTGACGGTCGGCGCCCACGCCATCGACGACGTCAGCCAGACCGAGGGCGCCAACGACCGCGCCCAACTCGCCGCGCTCGGGCGCGAACTCAACCGGCGCGTGGTCACCCAGTGGATGAAGGACGGGGTCACCGTGATGGACCCCGAGACCACCTGGATCGATGCCGACGTGGTGCTCGAGCGCGACGTGACCATCCTGCCCGGGGTGCAGTTGCTCGGTTCGTGCGTGGTCGGCGAGGACGCCGTGATCGGCCCGGACACCACCCTCAAGGACTGCGAGATCGGGCGCGGTGCCCGTGTGATCCGCTCGCACGGCGAACTGGCCGTGGTCGGCGACGAGGCGACCGTCGGGCCCTTCTCCTACCTGCGCCCCGGCACCAACCTCGGATCGCGCGGCAAGATCGGTGCGTTCGTGGAGACCAAGAACGCCCAGATCGGCAACGGCTCCAAGGTCCCGCACCTGTCCTATGTCGGGGACGCGGAGATCGGCGAGGAGACCAACATCGGCGCCGGCACGATCTTTGCCAACTACGACGGCACCAACAAGCACCGCACCCGGATCGGCAGCCGGACCAAGACCGGCTCCAACAACACCTTCATCGCCCCGGTCCAGGTTGGCGACGACGCCATGACCGGCGGCGGCACCACGGTGCGCAACGACGTACCCGACGGCGCGCTCGCCGTCTCCAGCGGCCCGCAGCGGATCCTGGAGGGGTGGGCCGAGCGCAAGCGCGCTGCCGCCGCCTCCGGTGAGGGGGCCGAAGGTGCCGGCAACGACGGGAGTACGACGGACGGCGCTGCCGGGTGATGCGTCTCACGACGGGGCACCGGAGTGAGCGATGTCAGGGTCCGGGGTGCAGAATCGTGCTCGGGCCGTGAAAGTGGTCCGGCATCGCGGTCAGTAGACATGGAGGAGTTCGCGGCGTGAGCGGAATGAAGAAGGCGACCGAGAAGAACCTGATGGTCTTCAGCGGCCGGGCACACCCCGAACTGGCCACGGAGGTCGCCGACCAGCTCGGCACCGGCCTGGTCCCCACCTCGGCGTACGAGTTCGCCAACTCCGAGATCTACGTGCGCTACGAGGAGTCCGTGCGCGGCTGCGACGCCTTCGTGCTGCAGAGTCACACCGCTCCGATAAACGAATGGATCATGGAGCACCTGATCATGGTCGACGCGCTCAAGCGCGCCTCCGCCAAGCGGATCACCGTCGTCATGCCGTTCTATGGCTACTCGCGCCAGGACAAGAAGCACCGCGGCCGCGAGCCGATCTCGGCCCGCCTGGTCGCCGACCTGTTCAAGACCGCTGGCGCCGACCGGTTGATCACCGTCGACCTGCACGCCGACCAGCTCCAGGGCTTCTTCGACGGGCCCGTCGACCACCTGATGGCGCTGCCGATCCTGGCCGACTACGTCAAGGAGAAGTACGGCGACCAGCCGCTCGCCGTGGTCTCCCCGGACGCCGGCCGGATCAAGGTCGCCGAGCGCTGGTCTGCCCGCCTCGGCGGCGTACCGCTGGCGTTCATCCACAAGACCCGCCGCACCGACCGGCCCAACGAGACCGTCGCCAACCGCGTCGTCGGCGACGTCAAGGGTCGGGTCTGCGTGCTCACCGACGACATCATCGACACCGGCGGCACCATCGTGAAGGCCGCCGAAGCCCTGATGGAGGACGGCGCCGCCGGCGTGATCATCGCTGCCACCCACCCCATCCTCTCCGGCCCGGCCGTCGACCGCCTGAAGAACTGCTCGGCCACCGAGGTGATCGTCACCAATACGCTGCCGCTCACCGAGGAGCAGCGCTTCGACAAGTTGACGATCCTCTCCATCGCCCCGCTGCTGGGCAGCGCGATCCGCGCGGTCTTCGAGGATGGGTCCGTGACCTCCATGTTCGACGGCCACGCCTGAGCAGGACCGCCCGGCAGCAACGAGTGAGCTTTCGCACGTCGACGATTGAGCGTTCGCGACACAACGAGTGAGCGTTCGTGGGCAGGATTGGTGTCGGGGGACCGGTTTCGCCTAAGATCGACAAGTTGCCTCGGCGAGGGAGCCCGCACAGCGCAGGTCTCCGTGATCGACAGGGCTGGTGTGCTGGACTGCGCCGCGCCTCCGATCCGGACGGCGCGGCGTTCTTCGTTCCCGCCAGTGGCAGCCACGGATTTGCACCACTTCCACCCGAAACACGCACCAGGAGAATGAACATGTCTGCCGAGAAGATCACCGCCGAGCTCCGCACCGAGTTCGGCAAGGGCGCTGCCCGCCGGGCCCGCCGCGAGGGCAAGATCCCCGCGGTCCTCTACGGCCACGGCAACGACCCGGTCCACGTCAGCCTGCCCGGCCACACCACGATGATGGCCCTGCGCAAGGGTGGCGCCAACGCGCTGCTGCACCTGGACATCGACGGCACGACCGAGCTCGCGCTGACCAAGGACATCCAGGTCGACCCGATCCGCCGCGTCCTGGAGCACATCGACTTCGTCATCGTCCGCAAGGGCGAGAAGGTCACCGTCGAGGTGCCCGTGCTCCTCACCGGTGAGGCGGTCCGCGACGCCCTGGTCGTCACCGAGAACGCCACCCTGCGCGTCGAGGCCGAGGCCACCAACATCCCCGAGTCGTTCGAGGTCTCCATCGAGGGCCTGGAGGCCGGCACCCAGATCCTGGCCAGCCAGGTCGAGCTGCCCGAGGGCACCACGCTGCTCGACGAGGAGGAGCTCCTCATCGTCAACATCACCGAGGCCCCGACCGCCGAGGAGCTCGACGCCGAGCTGGAGGAGGCCGAGGCCGAGGCCGGCATCGAGAAGGACGAGGCCGAGGGCGACGCGGAGGCCGCCGAGAGCGACTCAGCAGAGTGACCACCGAGGACTCGACCTGGCTGGGTCGGGCCCTCGCACGCTTCACGGGGAAGGGCCGGGATACTTCTGCCATGACCGAACCACAGGACGTGTGGCTCGTGGTCGGGCTGGGGAATCCCGGCCCTTCCTATGCCGGGCACCGACACAACATCGGCCACTTCGTCGTCGACGAACTGGCATCGCGGATGGGGGCGGGGTTCAAGGCCCACAAGTCCGGCCGGGCCGACGTGGTCGAGGGACGCCTGGCGCCTCCCGGCACGCCGGGCCCACGCGTCGTACTGATGAAGGCGCGCAGCTACATGAACGAGTCCGGCGGACCGGTCTCCACGGTCGCGAAGTTCTACGGCGTACCGGCGGAGCGGATCATCGCGATCCATGACGAGCTCGACATCGACTTCGGCACCCTGCGGCTCAAGCTCGGCGGCGGGGACAACGGGCACAACGGCCTCCGCTCGATGCGCAACTCGCTGGGCACCGGCGACTTCTACCGGGTCCGGGCCGGCATCGGCCGCCCGCCCGGCCGGCAGCCGGTCGCCGACTTCGTGCTCTCCAACTATTCGACCACCGAGAAGAAGGAACTCCCCTTCCAGGTCGACGACGCGGCGGACGCGATCGAGATGCTGATCGAACAGGGCCTGGCCAGGACCCAGTCCCGCTTCAACTCCTGACCGGCGCGCAGGCCTACGACGTACGCCGTGGGATACGGCCGCATCGCCCGCGGCAATGGCCACTAGGGTTGCCGGTGTGAGTGAGACGAGTGCAGCCCCTGCCGATGACCACCTGTTCGCGATCTGGCTGGCCGAGGCCGCGGGTGCTCGCCTGCTCGAGGTGCGCGCCGAGGGGCTGGAGGGCAAGGCGCTCAAGGACGCCGGCGACGCCGCCGCCCAGGACCTGATCGCCCGGCTGCTGGCCGAGCACCGGCCAGGCGACGCGGTCCTCTCCGAGGAGGCGATCGACGACAAGGCCAGGCTCCAGGCCGACCGGGTCTGGATCATCGACCCGCTCGATGGCACCCGTGAGTTCTCCGAGCCGCCCCGCGACGACTGGGCCGTGCACGTGGCCTTGTGGGAGCGCGGCGAGTTGACCGTCGGCGCCGTGGCCCAGCCCGCACTGGGGGAGACGTTCGCGACCATCCCGCCCCGCGTGGTCCCGCCGCGTACGTCGCCCCGTCCCCGGATCGCCGTCTCCCGATCCCGCCCCCCGGCCTTCGTCGAGGCGCTGGCCGCCGAACTCGACGCGGAACTGGTCCCGATGGGTTCCGCCGGCGTGAAGGTGATGTCGGTGGTCCGCAACGTCGCCGACGCCTACGTGCACGCTGGCGGGCAGTACGAGTGGGACAACGCGGCGCCCGTCGCCGTGGCCCGTGCCGCCGGCCTCTTCTGCTCCCGCGTCGATGGCACCGACCTGGTCTACAACAAGGACGACGTGTCGCTCCCGGACCTGATCGTCTGCCGCCCGGAACTGGCCGAGGCGATCGTCGCGTTCGTCAAGGAGCACGGCACCGACTGATCGGGCAAACCACTTGCTCCGTGGGCCCGACGGTGCGAAGACTGGGCCCATGACCTGTTTCATCTCGCACACCTCGATCGACTGTCACAACGCCTATGAGCTGTCGGCGTGGTGGCGCGACCTCCTCGGCTATCGCGACCTGCCCGACGACCCGAACGAGCCCGGCCACGAGGAGTGCATGATCGAGCACCCCGAGACCGGTCACCGGGTCCTCTTCCTGGAGGTGCCCGAGGCGAAGCAGGTGAAGAACCGGATCCACTTCGACCTGTGCCCCCAGTCAGGCACGCGCGACGAGGAGATCGAGCGGGTGCTGGCCCTGGGCGCCACCCAGGTCGCGGACCTGCGCGGGATCCATGGTCCCGGGAGCGGCTGGGTGGTGCTCGCCGACCCGGAGGGCAACGAGTTCTGCATCCTGCGCTCGGAGGCCGAACTGGCCCAACCGAGTGCGGGCTGATTCCCGCTGGGCGAGAGGAGGCACCACCGCAGGACCGGGACTGGCATCATGAAACCTGTTCTATTTCCACGAACAGGCGGAGCGATGACGACACCTGCGATCGAGGGCTGGTTCACCACCGGTCCGGAGCCGGCGCTGCTGGGCAGCGAATGCACCGAGTGCGGCAATGTCGCATTCCCGGCCGAGCAAGAATTCTGCAAGAACCCGGCGTGCTCGAGTGAGTCGTTCGCCCAGCGCGAACTGGGCCGCACCGGGACGGTCTGGTCCTACACGGACGCGCAGTACCAGCCGCCCGCGCCGTACATCCCCGCCTCCGACCCCTACGAGCCGTTCACCCTGGCCGCGGTCGAGGTCCCCGAGGGCCTGGTCATCCTGGGCCAGTTGGCGGCCGGATACAGCGTCGCCGACATCAAGGTCGGCTCGCCGGTCACGCTCGTCGTGGAGCGGGCCTGGAGCGACGAGGACGGCGACAAGACCATGTGGAAGTGGCTGCCGACCGAGCCGAGCGAGGAACGAGCGAGCGACCGAGGCGGCCAGAGTGGGCCGTTGCCGACCGAGTCGAGCGAAGCGGAGCAGGCATGAACGCGAAGAACACCGACGTCGTCGTCGCCGGGGTCGGCATGCACCCGTGGGGCAAGTGGGGCCACTCGTTCGTGAAGTACGGCGTCGCCGCGGCCCGTGCTGCCCTGGGTGACGCCGGCGTGGACTGGCGTGACGTCGACCTGGTGGTCGGTGGCGAGACCGTCCGCAACGGGTACGCCGGCTATGTCGCCGGCTCCACGTTCGCCCAGGCGCTGGGCTGGAACGGCGCCCGCATCGCCACGTCGTACGCTGCCTGCGCGACCGGTTCCCAGGCGCTGGACACGGCGCGCTCGCGGATCCTGGCCGGCCAGGCCGAGGTGGCCCTGGTGGTCGGCGCCGACACCACCCCCAAGGGGTTCCTGGCGCCGAACGCCGGCGAGCGCTGGAACGACCCGGACTGGCTGCGTTTCCGGCTGATGGGGATGACCAACCCCGGCTACTTCGCGCTCTATGCCCGGCGCCGGATGGACCTCTACGGCGCCACCAGCGAGGACTTTGCCGCGGTCAAGGTGAAGAACGCCCGGCACGGCCTGAACAACCCCTATGCGCGCTATCGCAAGGAGGTCAGCGTCGCCGACGTGGTCAACTCCGCGGTCGTCTCGGACCCGCTGCACCTGCTCGACATCTGCGCCACCTCCGACGGCGGCGCCGCAGTGGTCCTGGTCTCCGAGGAGTACGCCGCCAGGCACGGCCTGGCCGATCCCGTGCGGATCAAGGCGATCTCCACGATCACCCCGACGTTCCCGCAGACCGTGCTGGACATGCCGTACTTCTCCACCGAATCCAGCAACGTCACCGGCAAGCCGGAGCGGACCTTCAAGGAGTCACTCGCCGACGCCGCCTATGAGGAAGCAGGCATCGGCCCCGACGACGTGGACGTGGCGGAGGTCTACGACCTGTCCACGGCGCTCGAACTGGACTGGATCGAGGACCTCGGACTGGCCAAGCGCGGCGAGGCCGAGGCGCTGCTCCGGGCCGGCGAGACCACCATCGGCGGCCGGATCCCGGTCAACCCCTCCGGCGGCCTGGCCTGCTTCGGTGAGGCCGTCCCTGCCCAGGCACTGGCCCAGGTCTGCGAACTCACCTGGCAACTCCGTGGCCAGGCCGAGGGCCGCCAGGTCGAGGGCGCCCGGGTCGGCATCACCGCCAACCAGGGCCTCTTCGGACACGGCTCGTCGGTGATCGTCGCCCGCTGACCCGCGTGCGGAGAACGGGTGGATTCCTCGTCACCAGGTGACAAGGAATCCACCCGTTCCGCATCTCCGTGACTGTTGCGGAACCGGAAGCCGCGTGACAGCGTCACATCATCATGCTGACGCGACGAGATGCCCTGCGCCTTGCCCTGTTCACTGCCCTGGCCGGCGGTGCCGCCTCGACGCTGCAGGCCTGTGGCAGCGATCCCGCACCGAGCCGCCGGAGCAATGCGGGTGAGGGAATCGAACTGGTCTCCTCCACCCGCGAGCGCACCGACGGCGACCCGGCTGCGGTGCCCGACGCGGTAGCCGCACTGCACCACTTCGCCGCCGGCCTCGACCAGCACCTGGTCGTCGCCGACGCACCCAACGTCGCGTTCTCGCCGTACTCGGCGGCGATGGCGCTGGGGATGACCCTGGCCGGGACCGCAGGGCAGACCCGCGACGAGATCGCCGGTGTGCTTGGCACCGACGACCCGGATCGCTTCCACGGTGGGCTGAACGCGCTGACCCACCACCTGGAGTCCCTGGCCGGGAGCGTGAAGCGTGGCGACGGCAGCGAGGCAGAGGTGGAACTGGCGCCGGCCAATGCACTCTTCGGGGAGCGGGCCATGGAGTGGGCCGACGCCTTCCTCGACCTGCTCGCCGAGGAGTACGGCGCCGGGATGAACGCCGTCGACTTCACCAGCAACCCGCAGCAGGCGATCGAGGCGATCAACGCCTGGACGGCCGAGCGGACCAGGGACCGGATCCCCGAGATCGTCGGCCCCGACGCGATCAACGACCTCACCCGGATGGTGCTGGTCAATGCGCTCTATCTCAAGGCGCCCTGGGAGCACCCGTTCTCCGCGTCCGCCACCGAGACCGGCGACTTCCACCTGGCCGACGGATCGACGGTCCAGGTGCCGATGATGCGCGACGAGCTGCGCGGCGCAGGGTTCGCCAGCGGCGACGGCTGGCAGGTGGTGCAGGTCCGCTACGCCGGCAACGGGCTGGCGATGACCCTGGCCGTCCCGGATCGGGGTCGAGAGGAGGAGCTGGACGAGGCGATCGGTCGTGGCCAGTTCGCCGACGTGCTGGGCAGCCTGGAGCCGCAGCTGGTCGAGTTGACCATGCCCCGCTGGACGTTCCGCAGCACCTCGCCGCTGACCACGGTGCTCCAGGCACTGGGCATGGAGACCGCCTTCACCTCCGCGGCCGACCTGTCACCGATGACCGGGGGTGAGAACGACCTGCAGATCACCGACGTGCTGCAGGAGGCGTTCATCGCCGTCGACGAGGAGGGCACCGAGGCGGCTGCCGCCACAGCCGTCGTGGCCGGTGCCACCGCTGCGCCGCCCCAGCCGGAAGTGGTCGTCGCGGACCGGCCGTTCCGCTTCGTGATCCACGACCTGGAGCACAACACGCCGCTCTTCCTCGGACGGGTCGGCGACCCGTCGGCCAGCGCCGACTGACCCCAGGGATCGCTGCGGGACCCCGCTGGCGCCGCGCGTAGACTCGACTGGTCCACCCCCGCCTCATTCCTGATCGGGGGCTGTCGTGTTGTCGGAAGGTTCCCCGTGCGCTTGCAAGGCCTGGCAGATGTCGTCCTCGCCAACCCCACCCTCTCCAGTGCCCTCGACGACGCCGGCACGCTCCATGCCCTCGACCTGACCGGCCCGGCAGGCCTGCGCCCCTTCGTGGTCGCCGGCCTGGTCGGCAAGGGCCGCACCGTCCTGGTGGTCACCGCCACCCAGCGCGAGGCCGAGGACCTGTCCGCCTCCCTGGACCAGCTTGTCGACCCCGCCACGATCGGCTTCTTCCCGAGTTGGGAGACGCTGCCCCACGAGCGGCTCAGTCCGCGCAGTGACACCGTCGGGCGGCGGCTGGCGGTGCTGCGCCAGATCGTCCATCCCGAGGAGGGCGAGCTGAAGGTCGTCGTGGCGCCCGTGCGCAGCGTGCTGCAGCCACAGGTGAAGGGACTGGGCGACCTGGCCCCGGTCTCCCTGCGCCCCGGCGACACCGTGGAGATCGACGAGATCGCCCGGGGCCTCTCGGATGCGGCGTACACCCGGGTCGACCTGGTCGAGAAGCGCGGGGAGTACGCCGTCCGCGGCGGCATCGTGGACGTCTTCCCGCCCACCGAGGAGCACCCGCTGCGCGTGGAGTTCTGGGGCGACGACGTGGAGGAGATCCGCTCCTTCTCCGTCGCCGACCAGCGCACCCTGGACAAGGTCGAGCGGCTCTGGGCGCCACCGTGCCGCGAACTGCTGCTCACCGACGAGGTACGCCGTCGCGCGGCAGCCCTGGGCGAGGCGCACCCGCAACTGCGCGAGATGACCAGCCAGATCGCCGAGGGCATCGCGGTGGAGGGGATGGAGTCGTTGACCCCGGCCCTGGTCGACGAGATGGAACTCCTGGTCGACCTGATGCCGCGTGACACCACCGTCCTGGTCATCGACCCGGAGCGGGTCCGCGCCCGTGCGCACGACCTGGTTGCCACCAGCGAGGAGTTCCTCGGCGCCTCGTGGGCGGCCGCGGCCTCCGGCGGTGAGGCGCCGATCGACCTCGGCGCCGCGTCGTACCGGAGCCTGGGTGAAGTGCGCCAGCACGGCATCGGCATTGGCCTGGCCTGGTGGTCGATCAGCCCGTTCGGGCTCGACCAGGAGACCGCAGCCCTCGCCCCCGAGACCGACGAGGACGCGCCGGAGACCCGGGTGGTCGAGGTCAACCCAGCCGAGGCCTACCGCGGGGACGTGGCCCGGGCGGTGCAGGACGTCCAGGCGTGGCTGGGGGCCGGCAAGCAGGTCTTCGTGGTCCGCGAGGGGATCGGACCGGCCCGGCGTACGGTCGAGGTGCTCGGCGAGAACGACGTCGCCGCGCGGCTGGTCTCCCCGACCGGCGACGAGCCGAAGCAGGGCCTGGTCGACGTGCTCCACGCCCAGCTGATCCAGGGCCTGGTCGGGGAGGGGTTCGCCGTCCTGACCGGGGAGGACATCTCGGGCCAGAAGTCGTCGACGCGCGACATGCGCAAGATGCCGGCCCGGCGCAAGAAGCAGATCGACCCGCTGGAGTTGAAGTCCGGCGACTACGTGGTCCACGAGCAGCACGGCGTGGGCCGCTATGTGGAGATGAAGCAGCGCGAGGTGCAGGGGGCGACGCGCGAATACCTGGTCCTCGAGTACGGCGCCTCCAAGCGCGGTGCGCCGCCGGACCGGCTCTACGTCCCCGCGGATGCGCTCGACCAGGTCACCCGGTACGTCGGCGGCGAGGCGCCGAGCCTGGACCGCCTCGGCGGCGCGGACTGGGCGAAGCGGAAGGGCAAGGCGCGCAAGGCGGTGCGCCAGATCGCGGCCGAGCTGATCAAGTTGTACGCCGCCCGCCAGGCCACCCAGGGCCACGCGTTCGGGCCGGACACGCCCTGGCAGCGCGAACTCGAAGATGCCTTCCCCTTCACCGAGACGGCCGACCAGCTCAGCACGGTCGACGAGGTCAAGTCCGACATGATGAAGCACGTCCCGATGGACCGCCTGGTCTGTGGTGACGTCGGCTACGGCAAGACCGAGATCGCGGTCCGAGCGGCGTTCAAGGCGGTCCAGGACGGCAAGCAGGTCGCCGTACTGGTGCCCACCACGCTGCTGGTGACCCAGCACCTGTCCACCTTCGAGGAGCGGATGAGCGGCTTCCCGGTCACCCTCAAGCCGCTCTCCCGGTTCCAGACCGACAAGGAGGCGGCCGAGGTTCTCGAGGGCCTGGCCGACGGCAGCATCGACATCGTGATTGGCACCCACCGGCTCTTCAACGCCGACGTCCGCTTCAAGGACCTGGGCCTGATCATCGTCGACGAGGAGCAGCGCTTCGGGGTCGAGCACAAGGAGCGGATGAAGCAGTTGCGCACCTCCGTGGACGTGCTCTCCATGTCGGCCACCCCGATCCCACGGACCCTGGAGATGGCGATCACCGGGATCCGGGAGATGTCCACCATCGCCACTCCGCCCGAGGAGCGGCACCCGGTGCTGACCTATGTCGGCGGCTACGAGGACCGCCAGGTGATCGCCGCGATCCGGCGCGAACTGCTCCGCGAGGGACAGGTCTTCTACATCCACAACCGGGTCGCCTCGATCGAGAAGGCGGCACGGAAGCTGACCGAACTGGTGCCCGAGGCCAGGGTCGCGGTCGCGCACGGGCAGATGAACGAGCGCCAACTGGAGCAGGTGATGCTGGACTTCTGGGAGAAGAAGTTCGACGTGCTGGTCTGCACCACCCTGGTCGAGTCCGGCCTGGACGTCTCCAACGCGAACACGATGATCATCGAGCGCTCGGACACCCTTGGACTCTCCCAGCTGCACCAGTTGCGTGGCCGGGTCGGCCGCTCCCGCGAGCGGGCCTATGCCTACTTCCTCTATCCGACCGAGAAGCCGCTGACCGAGACCGCCCACGAGCGGCTGGCCACCCTGGCCCAGCACTCCGACCTGGGCGGCGGCATGGCGATCGCGATGAAGGACCTGGAGATCCGCGGCGCCGGCAACCTGCTCGGCGGGGAACAGTCCGGGCACATTGCCGATGTCGGCTTCGACCTCTACGTCCGCCTGGTCGGCGAGGCGGTGACCGAGTTCCGCGGGGATGCGGAACCGGAACTGGACGAGGTCCGCATCGAGTTGCCGGTCGAGGCGCACCTGCCGCACGACTACATCGGATCCGAGCGGCTGCGCCTGGAGATGTACAAGCGCCTCTCCGAGGTGCGCAGCGACGACGACGTGGCCCAGATCCGCGAGGAGATGCTGGACCGCTACGGCAATCCGCCCCGTCCGGTGGCGGCGCTGCTCGAGGTGGCCAGCCTGCGTGTGCGGTTGCGCCGGGCCGGGATCACCGAGGTGACCCTGGCCGGCAAGAACGTCCGCTTCGCCCCGGTGACGCTGCCCGACTCGGCCCAGGTGCGGCTGCCGATGATCTATCCCAAGAGCCTCTACAAGGCGGCCACGAAGACGGTCCTGGTGCCGCGACCGAACGTGCCCGGCGGCCACTTGCGCGACGAGGAACTGCTCACCTGGGCACGCAACGTCGTCGACGCGGTGCTGGACAAGGCGCCGGTCGCGGCCCGGGAGTGAGCCGGATCACCCTGCCTGCTTGAATGGGGTGGACGTCCCCGGAGCACCAGGAGAACGAACGTGTCGATCCACCGTCGCGCCATGACGGCCACCGCGCTGGCGGCCGCGGCCCTGCTCACCTTCGCCGGATGTGCCAGCCAGGACGAGGGCCAGGTGCGCCCCGGCGTGGCCGCCACCGTGGGGGAGACCGAGTTCTCCATTGCCGAGGTGGACGAGCGGGCGCCCGACCTGTGCGACTACGCGGTCGCCACGGGCGAGGTCCAGGAGGCCATCCCGATGGGGTCGCTGCGGATCAGTTACCTGCAACTGCTTATCGACGAAGAACTGGCCCGCGCGTACGTCGCCGAGCAGGGCCGCCAGTCCGACCCGACGCTGCGCCAGATGCTGGCTGCGAACGAGGAGAACGCGCGCCAGAGCCTCGAGCAGGTGCCGCCCGCTGCCCGGGAGGTCTACCTGGAACTGGTCGAGCGGACCGGCTACATCGGCACCGTCCAGCAACTCGGGGGAGCCGAGTACGCGGAGTGGGCCGAGGAGCAGGAGGTCGTCGTCGACCCCCGGTTCATGGCGGTCCAGATCCCCGGCAGCATCCAGGCAGCCGACCTCTCGGTGGCGGTCAGCACCCCGGCGCTGCTGCGCAACGACAACCAGGACCCGGAGAAGTTCCACGCCTATCTGGACTCCCTGCCGGACAGCCAGAAGTGCTCGGCCTGAGCGATGGGCTCATCCCTGCCTGAGGCCACCGGTGAGCCGCTGGTCGGTTTCATCGCGCTGATGGCCCGGATGCGCGCCGAGTGCGCGTGGAAGGCGGCGCAGACCCACACCTCGCTGGCCCGCTTCCTGCTCGAGGAGACGCACGAGACGCTGGAGGCGATCGACTCCGGGGATCCGGAGCACCTGCGCGAGGAGCTTGGTGACCTGTTGTTGCAGGTCTACTTCCACGCCGAGATCGCCCGCGAATCCGGCGACTTCACCATCGACGACGTCGTCGCCGACCTGGCCGCCAAGATGATCCGTCGCAACCCGCACGTCTTCGGTGACCGTGCTGCCGGCCAGGGTGCCGCGCCGTCTGATCCTGAGCTGATCAACGAGATCTGGCAGGCGGCCAAGGCAGCCGAGAAACGGCGTACGTCGGTCCTGGACGGGATCCCGCCGACCCTTCCGGCGCTGCTGCTGGCCGACAAGGTGCTCGACCGCCTCGAGCGGGAGAACGGCGCGGCCCCGATCCCGGATGAGAGCGACGAGATCGGCGATCAACTCCTGGCCGTGGTGGCCCGGGCCCGGACGGCCGGGGTGGACCCGGAGCAGGCGCTGCGTGGCGCCGTACGTCGCCTCCTCTGACCCACGAACGCTCACTCGTTGATGCCCGAAAGCTCAATGGTTGACGTCGGTGGGTCGCTGACGGTCCCGGGGCCGAGCCCACCCGTCGTACGCCGCGACGCACCGTCCCGGGCGCAGCTATGCCGGGTCGGCCGGGTGCCTGACCGCGACGCTCACCACCCGGGGCGGCCAACCGGGACCGACCGTCCCGGCTGGGCGCCAACAGACGAAGGCGGACCCGCTCGTCAGCGGCAACTGGGGGAAGAGGAACCCGGACCCGCGATACGTCACGGCCAGGCCGCCGGCCCGGGCTCCGTCCAACTCATAGTCCACCGGCGCCAGACCGGTGCGAAGCAGCGGGTCGGCCTCGGCGCTGATCTGCTCCAGCATTGCTGAGGTATGCCGGTGGTGGTCCGGAAAGCCAGCCCTCCTGCGCAGAGCTGGCTCAGCAACGTAGGCGACCTGCAGCAGGCTGACTCGCCGCAGCCATTCCCGTTGCGGTGGGTCGTCCTCCGGTTCGAAGCCGACCTCGAACGTGAACCAATGGCAGGTGATCCCGACGTCCGCAGCGGCCTCCGTCAAGGCGAAGGGCGCGGTCGCGGGCTCTGTGGTGGAGCGGTTCATGAATGACCAAGGCCTCCCTCTGCCCTGCTGCACCGGCAGGCTCCTGACTCCTCGCGCATTTCGGCTGTCGCGAGGAGTCGACCATGCGCCTCGGCTGCGGTCAAGGATCCCTCGGCAGACTGCGGAGTATGACGCTCACAGGCTCCCAAGCAGCGCAACGAGTGAGCTTTCGGACATCAATGATTGAGCGTTCGCGACACAACCAGTGAGCGTTCGTGTGTCCACCACGCCCGGGTCCTGCCGCCCGGAGCGCCCTGGCACGGCTAGGCTGGTGGCGCTCGATTCCACGACCCTTCAGGAGCATTCCCAAGTGGCTTCCATCGCTGCCGTCGGCGCCCGCGAAATCCTCGACTCCCGGGGCAACCCGACCGTCGAGGTCGAGATCCAGCTCGATGACGGGGTCTTCTCCCGTGCCGCCGTCCCCAGCGGCGCCTCCACTGGCGCCTTCGAGGCCGTCGAGCTCCGCGACGGCGACGAGCGCTACCTCGGCAAGGGAGTGGAGAAGGCAGTCGGTGCCGTCGTCGACACGATCGCGCCCGCGATCGAGGGCCTGGAAGCCGACGACCAGCGCCTGGTCGACCAGGTGATGCTCGACCTGGACGGCACCCCCAACAAGGCCAACCTCGGCGCCAACGCCATCCTCGGCGTCTCCCTGGCCGTGGCGCGCGCCGCTGCCGACTCGGCCCAGTTGCCGCTCTACCGCTACGTCGGTGGCCCCAACGCCCACCTGCTGCCGGTCCCGATGATGAACATCCTCAACGGCGGCTCCCACGCGGACTCCAACGTCGACATCCAGGAGTTCATGATCGCCCCGATCGGCGCGCCCACCTTCCGCGAGGCGCTGCGCCAGGGCACCGAGGTCTACCACGCACTCAAGTCGGTGCTGAAGAAGAAGGGCCTGGCCACCGGCCTGGGTGACGAGGGCGGCTTCGCGCCGAACCTCGACTCCAACCGGGCCGCGCTCGACCTGATCGCCGAGGCGATCGGGGTCGCGGGCTACGAGCTCGGCAAGGACATCGCGCTGGCGCTCGACGTGGCCGCCTCGGAGTTCCACGCCGACGGCGCCTACACCTTCGAGGGCGCGCAGAAGTCCGCGGCCGAGATGACGGCCTACTACGCCGACCTGGTCGCGAACTACCCGATCGTCTCGATCGAGGACCCCCTCAACGAGGAGGACTGGGACGGCTGGAAGACGATCACCGACGAGCTCGGCACCAAGACCCAGCTGGTCGGCGACGACCTCTTCGTGACCAACGTCGAGCGGCTCCAGCGCGGCATCGACGGTGGCCAGGGCAACGCGATGCTGGTCAAGGTCAACCAGATCGGCTCGCTGACCGAGACGCTCGACGCCGTCGACCTGGCCCACCGGGCCGGGTTCCGGAACATGATGAGCCACCGTTCGGGCGAGACCGAGGACACCACCATCGCCGACCTCGCCGTCGCCACGAACTGCGGCCAGATCAAGACCGGTGCGCCGGCCCGATCCGAGCGCGTCGCGAAGTACAACCAGCTCCTGCGCATCGAGGACGAGCTCGCCGAGGCCGCCCGCTATGCAGGCGCGTCCGCCTTCCCGCGCTACCGGCAGGGCTGAGCGAGACTGATGTCGGAGCGTCGACCGAGCCGGGGCACCGGCCCCCGCGGCACCCGGGGGCCATCCCCCCGTGGTGGCGGGCGGCCGCGCTCGGGCACGGCCGGCGCGCCATCCCGACGCCCACAGGCAGCAGCCCCTCGGCCGGGCAGGCCCAAGCCCCGCCTCACCGGGCGGGCCGCGATCCTGATCCTGGTGGTCGTGGTGCTGGCCGTTTCCTATGCCTCCAGCATGCGCGCCTACCTGCAGCAGCAGGACCACGCCTCGGACCTGCGCGCCCAGATCGCCCGGACCGAGGTGGAGATCGACGCCCTGGAGCGGGAGAAGAAGCGCTGGTCCGACGAGGCCTTCATCGAGGCCCAGGCCCGGCTGCGGCTCGGCTACGTGATGCCGGGGGAGACGACGTACGTCGTGCTCGACGAGAACGGCAAGGCACTGGAGTCCACCAACGAACTGCCGGACGCCGACACCACCCCGATCGACGTCCCCGATGCCTGGTGGGACACCATGTGGGGCTCGCTCGAACTAGCCGGCAACCCCGAACTGGCCGAGAAGGATGCTCCGGCGGAGATGATCGAGGGAGACGACTCCGAGTGAGCACAGAGCAGAGCGCCGCCGGGACCGGGCAGCCCGGCGGGATCGCCCCGGACGACGTCGCCGCGATCCGCGACCAGCTGGGCCGCGAGCCCCGCTCCATCCACGCGATCGGCCACCGCTGCCCGTGCGGCAACCCCGACGTGGTCACCACCGAACCGCGCCTGGAGAACGGCACGCCATTCCCGACCACCTTCTACCTCACCTGCCCCCGCGCGGCGTCGCGGATCGGGCGCCTCGAGGGCGAGGGCATGATGAAGCAGATGCAGGACCGGCTCGCGACCGAGCCCGGCCTCGCCGAGCAGTACGCCGCCGCCCACCGTGCCTATCTCGAGGCCCGAGAGGCGATCGGCCACGTGGAGGAGATTGACGGCATCTCCGCCGGCGGCATGCCGACGCGGGTCAAGTGCCTGCACGTGCTCGCCGGCCAGGCGCTGGCCCAGGGGCGTGGCGTGAACCCGTTCGGTGACGAGGTCCTCGACCTGCTCGGCGACTGGTGGGCATCCGGGCCCTGCGTCTCCCCGGACTCCGAGACCACTGACTAGGCATGGGTACGCCGACCGTCGCCGCGATCGACTGCGGCACCAACACCATCAAGCTCCTCATCGGTGCCCTGCCCGAGGTGGCGGTGCGCGAGTCCACGATGGTCCGCCTCGGCCAGGGGGTGGACCGCACCGGCGTCCTGGCCGAGGAAGCGCTGGAGCGCACCTTCGCCGCGATCGACGAGTACGCCGCGTTGATCCGCGAGCACGGGGCGGAGCGGGTCCGGTTCTGCGCCACGTCGGCGAGCCGGGATGCCAGCAACAGCGAGGTCTTCGTGACCGGCGTCCGCGCCCGGCTCGGCATCGAGCCCGAGGTGATCGCGGGCCACGAGGAGGCCCGGCTGGCCTTCTCCGGCGCGGTCCGCAACCTCAGCGTGGCGCCCAAGGCCCCGGTCCTGGTGGTCGACATCGGCGGCGGCTCCACCGAACTGATCCTCGGCCCCGCCGACCAGGCCACGGGTGCCGGACCAGAACAGGAACACTCCCTGGACATCGGCTCGGTCCGGATGCACGAACGACACCTGCACTCCGACCCGCCCACCACCGCCGAGATCGCCGCCGCAGCGGCCGACATCGACTCGGCCCTGGACGCCTGCACCGTACCGATCGCCGAGGCCGCCACCGTCGTCGGCGTGGCCGGCACCGTGCTCACCGTCGCAGCAGGTGTGCTGGACCTGCCGACGTACGACCGGGACCGGATCGACCAGTCGGTGCTGGAGGTCGAGGCGATCGGTGCGATGGCACAGCGCCTGCTGGCGATGACCCACGCCGAGCGGCTCGCCTTGCCCTACATGCATCCGGGCCGGGCCGACGTGATCGGCGCCGGTGCGCTGATCCTGGAGCGGGTGCTGCGGCGTACGTCGGTGAGTACGATCGTGGCCTCGGAGGCGGACATCCTGGACGGCATCGCTTGGTCCCTGGTGTGAACTGGCCTCGGCGAGCGGCTACCGTCGGGAGGACGCAACCACCCACCTCGGAGGGACCCCACCCATGATCCGCAAGCTCCTCAAGATCCTGCCCTGGTTCGCACTCGGCTACGTGCTCGGCGCCAAGGCCGGCCAGCAGCGCTACGAGCAGATCGCCTCGGCGGCGCAGAAGGTCGCCAACAGCGCACCGGTCCAGGCCGGCGTGGCCAAGGCCGCCGAGCAGGCGCCCGTCGTCGCCGACGTGGTCAAGGAGAAGGTCGCCACCGCGGCACACGTCGCCTCGGAGAAGCTCCCCTTCGGTGACGAGTCGGGACAGCCGGCCGGCGCCCACGTCGCCGCTCCGACCGAGGCGTCCCCTGCCGGGGAGACGCTGGCCGGGCCGGGCCAGAACGGCACCGGTTCCTGATTGCTGCACCACCCGATCACCGGCCAGGCCTTCGACTCGCCGGTCCCGCCCGGGACCGGCTGGCCCGAGGACCCGGCCACGGCCGAGACCCCGGTGGCCCGCAGTGCCGCCGGGGTACGCCGCCTCGCCGCCCGCGCCGAACTGGCCGATCTCGACGCCCGGATCTCGGTGTGCAGCGCGTGCCCACGGCTGGTCCGGTGGCGCGAGGAGGTGGCCGTCACCAAGCGGGCCTCCTTCGCCGACGAGCCCTACTGGGGCCGACCGATCCCCGGCTGGGGCAGTGCGCATCCGGCCCTGCTGATCGTCGGGCTCGCGCCCGCCGCCAACGGCGCCAACCGCACCGGTCGCGTCTTCACCGGTGACCAGTCCGGCGACTGGCTCTTCGCCTCCCTGCACCGCGTCGGCCTGGCCGGCCAGGCGGCCTCCGATCATGCCGGCGACGGGCAGCGACTGATCGGTGCCCGGATGGTGGCCACGGTCCGTTGCGCCCCTCCGGAGAACAAGCCGACCGTCCTCGAGCGCGACACCTGCGCCCCGTGGATCGAGCGCGAGGTCCGCCTGCTCGCCGACGACGTACGCGCCGTGTTGGCACTGGGCTCCTACGGCTGGGAGGCGACCCTGCGCAGTTTCCGCGCTGCCGGGTACGCCGTGCCCAGACCGAAGCCGCGGTTCGGCCACGGCGCCGAGACGATCCTGGGTCGCCCGGACGGGGGAGAGGTCACCCTGGTCGGCTGCTTCCACCCCAGCCAGCACAACACGTTCACCGGGCGCCTGACCGAGGAGATGACCGACGCGGTGCTGGCCCGGGCCCGGGACCTTGCCGCGCTGGCGGGCGGTGCTGGCATCATGGCGGGGTGACCCTCCACGCCATCACCGTCCTCGGCCACGACCGCCCCGGCATCATCGCCGAGACCACCCACATCCTCGCCTCGCTGGGCCTCAACATCGAGGACTCCACGATGACGCTGCTGCGCGGCCACTTCGCGATGACCCTGATCAGCGCCGGCGACGCCCCGCTGTCCACCATCGAGTCCGCGCTCGCCACGATGTCCGCCTCCGGTGACCTGACGGTCGCCGTCCACGAGGTCCCGGTCGAGGAGACCACTCCCACCGACGGTACGTCGTGGGTGCTCAGCGTGCACGGCGGCGACCGGCCCGGGATCGTCTCCTCGGTGGTGGAGCAGGTGGCTGCCGTCGGCGGCAACGTCACTGACCTGACCACCCGCCTGGCCGGGGGCCTCTATGTCCTGGCAGCCGAGGTCGACCTGCCGCGCTCGGTCGACGTCGAGACGCTGCGTACGTCGCTGCAGGCCACGGCCACCGAACTCGGCGTCGGGGTCTCGCTGAACGAGGTCGAGGCCGACGAACTGTGAGCAACCACGCCCCAGAAGGGGTCAATGAACGCGTTGCTGCCTGGACGGAAGCAGAACTCGGCGTCGAGGGCCGGGTGCTCGAGGTGGTCACCGCCCCGGCTCCGGTGCTCGCCGCGGACGGCGGCAAGGTCGACCCGACCTCGCCGGAAATCGTGCAACTGGCCGCCGACCTGGTCGCCACGATGCGGGTCTCGCCCGGCTGCGTCGGCCTGGCCGCACCGCAGGTGGGTGAGTCGGTGAAGGTCTTCTGCGTCGACGTCTCCGAGCACCCCAAGACCCGCGACCACCACGGCACCTACGTGCTGTGCAATGCCGAGGTGGTGGAGTCCTCGCGCAACGAGAAGGCCCGCGAGGGGTGCATGAGCGTGCCCGACTTCACCGGTGACGTGAAGCGGGCCACCCGGCTCGTCGTACGGGGGCAACTGCCCGGCACCGGCGAGGAGGTGTGGCTGCGCGCCAACGCCTTCGAGGCGCGTGCGCTGCAGCACGAGATCGACCACTGCGACGGCTTCGTCTTCCTGGACCGGGTCGCCGGGGCGCATGCCGTCTACGCCCGCAAGACATACCTTTGACACCCGCCCCCGTGTCCCAACTGGCAGAGGAAGAGGTCTTAAAAACCTTTCAGTGTGGGTTCGAACCCCACCGGGGGCACCATTTCCCACGAACGCTCACTCGTTGATGCGCGAGAGCTCAATCGTTGTCGGCTGGCCCGCTCAGGTCCGGTTCGGCCGACGTGCGGGAACATGGGGGCCACACCGCACGTTGTTGATTGGTGAAGGCCACTACACTTGACCCAGAAAGCGGCGGCTGTCACGAGCGGTCGCCCCTACCGGCCTCCAAGGAGAGACCACATGCAGAGCAACAACCCGATCTTCAACCGCTCGCCCCAGTTCAACGGGCAGGGCGGACAGCAGACGTACGCCGACCCGTCGCAGTGGGACATCAGCCAGCCCGGTCAGGCGATGGGTTATGCGCCGACCACGGAGCGGATGACGATCGACTCGGTCGTGCAGCGGACGGCGATGTCCATCGGCGTCGTGATCGCCGTCGCGATGGCGACCTGGATCCTCACCCCCGACGTGAGCACCGCGACCACCCAGGCTGACCTCTCCCCGCTGATGGCCGCGGTGACGATCGGTGCCCTGGGTGCCTTCGCGCTGTCGATGGTGAACTCGTTCAAGCGGGTCGTCAGCCCGGCACTGGTGCTTGCCTTCGCTGCCCTCGAGGGAGTTGCGCTGGGCGGTCTGAGCAAGCTCTTCAACTCGTTCTACGAGGGCAACATCGTGATGGGCGCCGTGATCGGCACCTTCGCCGCCTTCGCCGGCACCCTGGCCGCCTACAAGTTCTTCAACATCAAGGTCAGCGGCAAGTTCCGGATGTTCGTCACCGCCGCCGTCTTCGGCATGATCGGCCTCGCCGTCATGGAACTCGTGCTCGGTCTCTTCAGTGCGCAGATCGGCCTCTTCGGGGTCAGCGGCCTCGGCATGGTGACCGCCTTCGGTGGCCTGATCCTCGGTGTATTCATGCTGATCCTCGACTTCGACTTCGTCGAGCGCGGCGTGGCCGCCGGCCTTGAGGAGCGCGAGTCGTGGCGCGCCGCGTTCGCGATGACCGTCTCCCTGGTCTGGATCTACACCAACCTGCTCCGCATCCTGGCCTTCTTCAGCCAGGACTGACGCCAGCACGCATCACGAGCGCCCATCACCGCGAGGTGGTGGGCGTTCGTTGCGTTCTGCAGGAGTCCCGCGGACGTCTTGCGTCGCTCGGACGACCGGGTTGCAGGACGGTGGCCGGAGCGTGGAGATGCTCACGTGTTGCCGTCGAGCCAGGCCAGCACCGCCAGCACGCGGCGGTTGTCATCCGATGCCTGTGGCAGGTCCAGCTTGGTGAAGATGCTGTTGATGTGCTTGCCGACCGCCTTCTCGGTGACGAACATCCGGGCCGCGATGGCCGCATTGGACCGACCCTCGGCCATCAGGGTCAGTGCCTCCACCTCGCGCGGGGTCAGCCGGGCGAGCCGTTCGTCGCGTCCACCACCGACCAGGGTCGCCACCACCTCCGGGTCGAGCACGGTCCCACCGTCGGCCACCTGGCGCACCGAGGCGATGAAGTTGTCCACGTCGGCGACCCGGTCCTTGAGCAGATAGCCCACCGCACCCTGACCGCTGGCCAGGAGCTCGCGAGCATAGAGCGGCTCGACGTACTGGCTCAGCACCAGCACCGGCAGACCCGGCCGGGCTGTGCGCGCCGCGATCGCGGCGCGGAGCCCCTCGTTGGTGAAGGTCGGGGGCATCCGTACGTCGAGCACGGCCACGTCGACGTCTGGACTGCCCAGGAGACCGGCAAGCTCTGCCGCGTCGGCGACAGCGGCCACCACGGTGAATCCGCATGCCTCGAGGATTCGGGTGAGGCCGACCCGCAGCAGGGCCTGGTCCTCGGCTACGACGGCCCGGAGGGGCTGGTCGGACACGGAACCTCCATGGTCACCTCGGTCGGCCCTCCGGGAGGGCTGCTCAGCTCCATTGTGCCGTCGAAGGCGCCCAGCCGCTTCGCGACACCCGTCAGGCCGAGTCCGTTCGGGTTGGCGCCGCCGACGCCGTCGTCCCCGACCACGATGCGCGCCCGGGTCCCGTCGTGGGAGCCACTGATCCAGGCTCGGCGGGCCTCCGAGTGCTTCATCGTGTTGGCCAGGCACTCGGCGACCGCGAAATAGAGCGCCGACTCGACCGGCGCCGGCAGCGGATCGATTTCCACCGACACCGTCACCGGGAGCGGAAGCGCCACCGCCAGCGCTTCGACCGCACCGACCAGGCCGCGGTCGGCGAGCACGGGGGGATGAATCCCACGGACCACGGTGCGCAGGTCCTCCAGCGCCGAGACGGTCGCCTCCCGGGCCTCGCGGAGCAGCTCCGCGGCGGCTTCGGGATCGGTGGCCATCAGCTTCTCGGCCAGCCCGACGTTCATCCCGACCGTCGCGATCCGGGCCTGCGCGCCGTCGTGCAGGTCGCGCTCGATCCGGCGCACCTCCGCTGCGGAGTGGTCCAGCGCCTCGGTGCGCGACTCGGCGACCTCGGCCACGCGCTGCTCGAGCTGCTCGATCCGTGAGACACCCAGGATCGCTCGATCCGCGGTCGCTCGGGCCCGAGCCAGCGGGAGGGTGACGAACCACCAGGCCAGCAGCATCGGGCCGGAGAGGAAGAGCAGCACCATCCAGAACGAGCCCGGGCTGATCAGGAACCCGATCACGTGGACCACTGGCCCGGCGATCAGCATGGCCGGGAGGGCCGACATCACGAGCCCGCCGGTCGAGGCGAACCAGAGGTGGGCGAAGTCCCGCCAGCGCGCCGGGTCGCGCAGCCACACCAGGCTCCGGGAGAACGGGTTGAGGCCAGTGGTGTCGGCACATTCGGCCGGGATCTCGGCGGCGAGCAGCCGGCTGGCCACCGCCCGGTGCAGCCGGGCACTGACGTGGCTGGCCGGGACCACTGCCTGGGCCAGCCCGAAGCCGACCACGACCAGCAGCAGCGGCCAGACCAGGAGACTCAGGATGCCGAGCAGCAGGGTGACCGGCATGGCCAGCGCCAGGCCCAGGCCCAACCCGGTCACCCGGAGCCGTTCCATGATGCCGGGCCGGTCCACCCGGGTGATGGTGGCCGGCCCGAGCGGGCGGATCTCGTTGATCATGATGGGTGAGTCTGTCACTGGTTCACGGTCGCGAGCACGGGCGCCGCGGTGGCGCGCCGTACGGCCAGGGCCGCTGCGGCCAGGGTGAGCACCACGGCGAGGGCGACCAGCACCGGCGGCAGCCACAGGGTGCCGTCCGGCACGAAGCCCTCGTCCCGGGCCAGGGCGAACGGGACCACGGTCGCCGACGCGGCCACCAGGCCGAGCAGTACGCCGACCGCAGCGATGATGCCGGCCTCGACCAGGACCGAGGATCGGACCTGCTCACCGGTGGCGCCGAGCAACCTGACCCGGGCCAGCTCATTGCGTCGGTGCGCGATCACCGCGGCGAACGCATTGATCACCATGATCGCCGCGAAGAGCGAGATCATCCCGACCACCACGTTGTTGAGCAGGTTGATCAGGTCCGCCTCGGCGTTGGCCGGGCCGGACGTGCGACCGTCGATGGCGACCAAGGTCAGCGTGCCGACGCTGGCGGCGGTGAAGACGATCACCGGAGCCAGGACACCGCCCAGCACGTGGGCACGCCGCGAGGTGTTGAAAGCGGCCAGGTGGCCCGCGACCCCGAATCGGCCGACCAGAGGACGGAGCGTGACCGCGGTCCAGCGCAGCAGTGTCGGAGCGAGCACGGCCAGGCCGACACCGACCAGGATCGAGCTGGAGCCGGCGGTCTGCATGGCTGCATAGGGGTCGTCGGAGTCAGCCGTGATGAAGACGGTGATCATCGCCATCACCACGCCATAGCCGACCAGCACGACCGCGGCCAGGATGCGCCACCAGCGCATCCGGCCGGCACCCGAGGCGGCGTCGACCATGGCCAGCCGGGCCGGACCGGAGGTGGCCCGGCGGCCGGCAATGGTGGCGGCAAGCACCGAGGTGACGGTGACCAGAGCCACCGTGCTTCCCAGTGCGAGGGGCCCGCCGGCGAAGGCGACGGAGTCGGAGACCATCCCGGCCTCGCGGATCATCGCCAGGAGCCCGCGTCCACCGACCCAGGCGATGCCCGCACCGAGGGTGGAGGCAACCAGGGCGACCAGGAGGGTCTCGGTCCGGATCATTCGCCGGGCCTGCCCGGGAGTGGCCCCGATGGTGCGCAGGGTGGCGATCTCGGTGTCCCGTTGACCGACCGCGATGCCGAGCGTGGAGGCCAGCGAGAAGAGCACGATCAGGCTACCCCAGGCACCGACCACGGCGCCCATGATGAAGAGGATCTCCTGGTCCTCCTTGGAGACCGGTCCCAGCGAGGTCTCGAAGAGCGTCGCGAAGGAGCCGATCAGGGCGGTGCCGGCCAGGACCGAGAGGAACGTCGCGGTGAAGGCCGGTGCCCGGTGTCGCAGGGACCGCAGTGCCAAGCCGATCATGACGTCACCTTGACCAGGTCGTCGAGGTGGGCCATCTGTCCGGCGACCGCCTCGGCGGTGGGCTGTCCCATCCGGCCGGCGACCAGGCCGTCGACCATGAAGACCACCTCGTCGGCGTACGACGCGGCGACCGGGTCGTGGGTCACCATCAGCACGGTCTGGCCCAGCGTGTCCACCGTGGTCCGGAGCAAGGCCAGCACATCGCGGGCGCTGGCGGAGTCCAGGGCACCGGTGGGCTCGTCGGCGAGCAGGATTGCCGGGTTGCCGACCAGGGCGCGAGCGATCGCGACCCGCTGCTGCTGACCCCCGGAGAGTTCCGCGGGCAGGTGGCGGCTGCGCTCGGCAAGGCCGACCACGGCGAGCAACTCCCGGATCCTGGCCTTGTCGGGCCGCCCGCCGGCCAGCCGGGCGGGGAGCCCGACATTCTGCTCAGCGTTCAGATAGGGCATCAGGTGGAAGGACTGGAAGACGATACCGATCTTCTCCCGCCGCAGCACGGTGCGCCGCGACTCGGACCAGTCGGTCACGTCCTCGCCGCCGATCAGGATCCGGCCGCTGGACGGCGACTCCAGACCCGCGGCGCAGTTGAGGAAGGTTGACTTCCCGGAGCCCGAGGGGCCCATCACCGCGGTGAAGGTGCCCGGCGCAACGGTGAGGGTGACGCCGTCCAGCGCCCGGACCGGGTTGCCGGGGTCGCCATAGGTGCGGGTCACGTCATGGACGGAGAGTGCAGGTGTCGAGGTCATGCCTCAACGCTAGGAGCCGCGGACGCCGCGATCGATGGGTGCAGACCGCCGATCGGGGTGGGGATTTCCCTACCCCTCGAGCGGTGCGGTCGCGGCCTGCGCGTCCTCGGACTCCTCGGGTGCCTGCGCCTCGGTGCGCGGGTGGCGACGGCGGTGGCGCAACTCCACCCAGAGCCCACGTACGCCGCGGCGCTGGCCGGCCACCTCGGTGCCGCCGAGCTCGGTGCCCGGCGTCCGGGCCGCCTCGACGGCTGCGCGGGCGATCGGCAGGACGCCCTCGCCGCGCAGGTATTCGACGGTCGTCTCCTCGTCGGGGGCCAGGCCCAGGGCAGCCATCGTCGAGGGCAGCAGCACTGCGGCCAGGGAGGCATACCCCTCCGCAGAGGGGTGGAACTGGTCCGGTCCGAAGAGCAGCGCGGGCGCGGCGGCGAACTCCGGTCCGAGCACGGCGGCCAGCGAGACGGTCCGGCCACCGGCCTCGACCACGGCGATCGCCTGGGCCGCCGCCAGGCGTCGCGACCATGCCCGGGCGACCTGCTTGAGCGGGGGACTGATCGGCTTGATCGTGCCCAGGTCGGGACACGTGCCGACGACGACCTCGACACCGGCAGCGCGCAGGCGGCGTACGGCGTCGGCCAGGCGGCCCACCGAGACCGAGGGCAGCACGGTGTGGGTGACGTCGTTGGCGCCGATCAGGATCACGGCCACGTCGGGCTCGATCGGCAGGGCCGAGGAGACCTGGGCAGCGAGGTCCTTGGTCTGCGCGCCGACCACCGCGAAGGAGCGCAGGTAGACGCGTCGGTCGGCCCGTTCGGCCAACCCGGAGGCGAGCGCCGCGCCGGGGGTCTGGGTAACCTGGTGTACGCCGTACCCGGCAGCGCTGGAGTCCCCGATCAGGGCCACCTTCAACGCCGGTCCGGGGCGCCCACGGCCATACCAGCCGGTGGCGTCCGGCGGATCTCCCTCGGCCGGACCGATGGTCTTGCGGGCAAGCTTCGCCTCGGCCTTGAGCACGCCGAAGAGGCTGGCTCCGAGCAGGGACAGGCCGCCACCGCCGTACATCGCGGCAGTGGCAACCTTCTTCGCTGCTTCAGCCTTCCCCACGGTCCCATCCTACGGTGGGAAGGAAGAGGCTAGCCTGAGCCTCGTGGACTACGTGAACTCGCTCCTGGACCTGATCGGCAACACTCCGCTGCTCCGGATCAACCGGGCACTCGACCGCGCAGATGACCACACCGGCGGGCCGCTGGTGCTGGCCAAGGTGGAATACCTCAACCCGGGTGGTTCGGTGAAGGACCGGATCGCGACCCGGATGATCGAGGCGGCCGAGGCCTCCGGTGAACTGCAGCCCGGCGGGACGATCGTCGAGCCGACCTCCGGCAACACCGGTGTCGGGCTGGCGATGGTGGCCCAGCAGAAGGGTTACAAGTGCATCTTCGTCTGCCCGGACAAGGTCAGCGAGGACAAGCGGAACGTGCTCAAGGCGTACGGCGCCGAGGTGGTGGTCTGCCCGACCGCCGTCGAGCCGGAGCACCCCGACTCCTACTACAACGTCTCTGACCGGCTCGCCTCCCAGCCCGGAGCATGGAAGCCCGACCAGTACTCCAACCCGCACAACCCGCGTTCGCACTACGAGACCACGGGCCCGGAGATCTGGCGCCAGACCGAGGGGCGGATCACCCACTTCGTGGCCGGCGTCGGCACCGGCGGCACCATCTCGGGGATCGGCCGCTACCTCAAGGAACAGAACCCCGACGTCAAGATCATCGGCGCGGACCCGGCCGGCTCGGTCTATTCCGGCGGCACCGGGCGCCCCTACCTGGTCGAGGGGGTCGGTGAGGACTTCTGGCCCGAGACCTATGACCGCGACATCGCGGACCGGATCATCGAGGTCTCCGACGCGGATTCCTTTGCCTACACCCGCCGCCTGGCCCGCGAGGAGGCGCTGCTGGTCGGCGGATCGGCCGGGATGGCGGCGTACGCGGCGAAGCAACTGGCCGAGGAACTGGCCGGTACGCCGGAGGGTGACGACGCGGTGATCGTGGTGCTGCTCCCGGACTCCGGGCGCGGCTACCTGACCAAGGTCTTCAACGACGACTGGCTGGCGGCGTACGGCTTCCCCAACGGCGACAGCGGGTCCACCGGCAAGACGGTCGGCGAGGTGCTGCGCGGCAAGTCCGGCCAGTTGCCCGACCTGGTCCACACCCACCCCAACGAGACCATCGCCGATGCGGTGCACATCCTCCAGGAGTACGGCGTCTCCCAGATGCCGGTGGTCCGCGCCGAGCCCCCGATCGTGGCCGCCGAGGTGGCCGGCTCCGTCTCCGAGCGCGCCCTGCTCGAGGCGCTCTTCGCAGGGTCGGCCAGGCTCAGCGACTCCGTTGACCAGCACATGTCGGCGGCCCTGCCAACCATCGGCTCGACCGAACCGGCCTCGGAGGCGGTGCGGATGCTGCACGACGCGGACGCGCTGCTGGTCCAGGAGGATGGCAAGCCGGTCGGCGTCCTCACCCGGCAGGACCTGCTGAGCCAGCTTGGATGAGCCCACCCTGGCCGTCGTTCTGCTGCTGGCCCTGGCGGGACTGGCGGCGGGGTTCGTCGACGCCGTGGTCGGCGGCGGTGGGCTGATCCAGCTCCCAGCCCTGGTGATCGGGCTGCCCGGCGCCTCGCCGGTGCAGATGCTGGCCACCAACAAGCTGGCCAGCGTCTGCGGCACCACGGTGAGCTCGGCGACGTACTATCGCCGGATCAGGCCGGACCCGAGGACGTTCCTGCCGCTGATGGGGTTCGCCTTCCTCGGGGCGATGGCCGGGGCGCTGGTGGCCTCGATGATCCCGAGTTCGGCGTTCAACCCGATCATCCTCGCCGTGCTGGTGCTGGTCGGTGCCTATGTGCTGCTCAAACCGAGTGCGGGGGAGCTGACCGAGCTCCGCTTCGCCGGACGCCACCACACCGGCCTGGCGATGCTGACCGGGCTGACGGTCGGGTTCTATGACGGGGCGCTCGGGCCCGGCACCGGCTCGTTCTTCGTCTTCGCGCTGGTCGGGCTGCTCGGTTACAACTTCCTCCAGGCCTCGGCCAAGGCCAAGCTGGCCAACTGGGCGACCAACGTGGCCGCGCTGGTGATCTTCATCCCGCAGGGCGCGGTGCTGTGGAAGATCGGGCTGCTGATGGGGCTGGCCAACCTGGTCGGCGGCTATCTGGGCGCCCGGGTCGCGGTCTCGCGCGGGGCACGGTTCGTCCGGGTCTTCTTCATCGTGGTGGTCTCGGCGTTCATCGTCCGGATCGGCGGGGACGTGATCGGGCTCTGGTGAGCCCCTGTCTCACGCCAGGGAGAGGAAGAGCTTCTCCATCTTGGCGGCGTCCAGGTCCTGATCGCTGGCCAGGCACTCACGCAGGCCGCTGGCGATGATGCTGAATCCCGCCCGGTCCACGGCCTTGCTGACCGCTGCGAGTTGAGTGACCACGTCCTCGCAGTCGCGGCCCTCCTCGAGCATCCGGATCACCCCGGCGAGCTGCCCCTGGGCGCGCTTGAGCCGGTTGATCGCGGGCTGGCTGGCCTCGGTGGGCAACTGCATGGGCTTCTCCTCGTCGACGGTGATTCCACAATACCCCAAGGGGTATGTATCCTGCTCGTGAACCCAATACCCCCAGGGGTATATGACGAGAGGAGAGCGACGATGTGCCGACAGGTGTCCTGCCGCAGGTGCGGTGGAGTGACCTGGGCCGGGTGCGGACTGCACGTGGACCAGGTGATGCGCGGCGTGCCCGCCAAGGCGCGGTGCGACTGCCCACAGGAGCCGGGCCGGGGCAGCGGCCCGGGTCTCCTCGCGCGGATCTTCGGGCGGCAGTCATGACCGCCGCATCTCCAGCACCCGCACCGGTGCGCAAGGTGGTCGTGGTCGGGGGCGTTGCCGGCGGGATGTCCACGGCCACCCGCCTGCGCCGCAACGATGAGTCGCTCCGGATCGTCGTGCTGGAGCGCGGGGCCCACGTCTCGTTCGCCAACTGCGGCCTGCCCTACCACGTCGGTGGCGTCATCGAGGACCGTGAGGCGCTGTTGCTGCAGACCCCGCAGAGCCTCGGCGCCCGGTTCGCCATCGACGTGCGCACCCGGCACGAGGTGACGGCGATCGACACCGGCCGGCGGATGGTCCGGGTCCGGGACCTTGCCACCGGGGCCGACCTGGTCGAGGAGTACGACGCGTTGGTGCTCGCCCCGGGCGCTGCCCCGGTGGTGCCGCCGATCCCCGGGATCGAGCGGGCACTGACCCTGCGCGACGTGGCGGACGTGGACACCATGGTTGCCGCCCTGGCTGCCGGACCGCGGTCCGCGGTGATCCTGGGAGCCGGATTCATCGGCCTGGAGCTGGCCGAGAACCTGCACGCCCGCGGCGTCGCGGTCACCATCGTGGAGCTCGCCGAGCAGGTGCTCGCCCCGCTCGACGTGGAGATGGCAGCCCCGGTGCGGGCGCACCTAGCTGCGGCCGGCATCGACGTCCGCACCGGCACCTCCGCAGCGGAGGTCACCGACGCCACCGTCCTCCTCACCGACGGCACCGAACTCGCCGCCGACCTGGTCGTCGCCGCGATCGGGGTCCGACCCGAATCCGGACTGGCCGTGCTGGCCGGCCTCGAGGTCGGGCCGCGCGGTGGCATCGTCGTCGACGAGCAACAGCGCACCAGTGACCCACATGTGTACGCCGTGGGGGATGCGGCCGAGAAGCGGGACGCAATCGGTGGCGAGGCCACCCTGGTCCCTCTTGCCCAGACGGCGAACCGGCACGGTCGCCTGGTCGCCGACGTGATCACCGGTCGAGCGGTGCGCAGCGCACCGGTGCTCGGCACTGCCGTGGTCGGGGTGCTCGGACTGACGGTGGCCGCGGTTGGCTGGAGCGAGAAGCGGCTCCGTGCCGCCGGACGCCCGGTGCGGGCGATCCACACCCATCCGACCTCGCACGCCGGCTATTACCCGGGTGCGGAGCAGATGGCGCTCAAGGTGCTCGTCGACCCGGTCACCGATCTGATCCTGGGCGCCCAAGGCGTCGGAGGTGCGGGCGTGGACAAGCGGATCGACGTGATCGCCACCGCGATGCGGGCCGGCCTGCACGCCAGCGACCTGGCCGACCTGGAGCTTGCCTATGCCCCGCAGTACGGCTCGGCGAAGGATCCGGTGAACATGGTCGGCTTCATCGCCGACAACCTGGCCTCCGGTCGGGATCGCGCCGTGCAGTGGCACGAGCTCGACGCCGAGCTGGCTCGGGGCGCGGTGCTGGTCGACGTACGCTCGCCTGCCGAGCACGCCGCCGGGGCGATTCCCGGCGCGGTGAACATCCCGGTCGACGAGTTGCGTGACCGCCTGGCCGAGGTGCCACCCGGACCGGTGGTGGTGCACTGCGCGGTGGGCCTTCGCGGCCACGTGGCCGCCCGGTTGCTGGCCCAGCACGGGCGCGACGTGGCCAACCTGGACGGTGGCCATCGCACCTGGGTCGCCGGGACGGTGGACGCATGAACCGGGACGCAGCTGTCAATGTCGAGTCAACGCCCGGCTCCCGGCCCCGGCCCGTCGGGACCGCGTCAGGACCCCTGGGTCGCCTCGGCCAGTGGGCCACCGGGAACCGTCGGGCCGTCATCCTGGTCTGGGTGTTCCTGGTGGTTGGCTTGGGGATCTTCGCTCCGAAGGTCGAGCACAACCTGTCCGGTGCCGGCTGGCAGGCGGACGGATCCGACTCGGTTGTCGTCCGAGAACTCGCCCGTGACCACTTCGATGGCACCGGGTCCTCTGCGATCCAGGTGGTGGTGCGAGCGCGTGACACCACCCTGGACGAAGGAGCCGGCGCAGAGACGCTGGCAGCGGTGGTCGAGATGCTCCGGAAGGAGCCACGCATCGCCGGCGTCGTCGAGCCGCAACCGGGGATCACCCTGTCAGCGGATGGTCGCACAGGGATCGTGATCGCGGGGGCCGGGGTCGACACCAACGAGATGGTGCGCGTGGCGAATGACCTGAAAGGCCCCCTGCAGGCGCTCAGCGTCGCCGGAGTCCAGGTCAATCCCACGGGTGCTTCCTTGTTGTGGAGTGATTTCAACGAGGCGAACCTGGACGCGATGCTCAAGTCCGAGATGATGTCGTGGCCGGTCACTCTGCTGATCCTCGTGCTGGCCTTCGGCGCGCTCCTCGCAGCCGGTCTGCCCCTGCTGCTGACGTTGGCCGGACTGGTTGCCTCAGCCGGGTCGCTGGTCCTGATCAACGAGCTCGTGCCGGTGTCCATCTGGGCGATGAACTTCGCGATGATGTTCGCCCTCGCCCTGGGGATCGACTACGCCCTCTTCATGGTGGTGCGCTACCGCGCCGCCCTCGCCGCCCGTGGAGCCACACCCGAGGGGGCCCGAGCGGCGGTGGCCGAGATGATGGACACCTCGGGAAAGGCGGTGTTGCTCTCCGGGGTCACTGTGCTGGTGTCACTGTCCGCGGTGATGCTGGTCCCCTCGCCTTCCTTCCGGTCCATGGCCGGCGGGATCATGTTGTCGGTCGTCTTCGTCCTCGCCGCCACGTTGACGTTGCTTCCCGTGGTGCTCTTCGCGCTGCGGGAGCGGATCAACAGGTTCGCGCTGCCCTGGTCGCGGGTCGGCGAACACCGGTCGCCACGGTTCGCGGCCTGGGGTGAACGGCTATGGCGGCGTCCGCTGCTCTGGGGAGCAGCTGCGCTCGGTCTCCTCGCCGTGCTGGTGGTCCCGGTCATCGGTCTCACCACGGCGATGCCGTCGATCAAGGTGCTCCCCGAGGATGCTTCGGCCCGCGTGGGATATGAGGTCGTGCAGGCAGAGTTCGGATCGGGTGCCCCGGGCACGTTGCAGGTGATCGCCGAGGAGACCGATATGGACCGTGTCACGCAGGTGCTCGCCGAGGACGAGGGGATCGCGGGCGTCCTGCCATCCCAGGTCGCCACTGACGGCAGTGGCCTCGTGCTGGTCCAGGCGGTTCCGACCGTGGACCCTTCCGATCCCGCGCTGGCCGTGACGGTCGAGCGGTTGCGCCGTGAACTGCCGGCCTCGGCAAAGGTCGGTGGGGCCGCAGTGGAGAACCTGGATCTGAAGACCCAGTTGGACTCCTCGACCCCGTTGGTCTTCGGAGTGGTGCTGGTGTTGGGCTTCGGTTTGCTCCTGTTCGCACTGCGCGCGCCGCTGATCGCCCTGCTCGGCACGGTGGCGAGCCTGCTCTCCACGGCAGCTGCGTTCGGGGTGGCCAGGTTGGTCTTCCAGGAGGGCTACGGCGCGGACCTGCTGGGCTTCGAGTCGCAGGGGTTCCTCAACGCGTGGGCTCCGGTGTTCTTCTTCGCGATGATCTTCGCCATTGCGATGGACTACACGGTCTTCCTGCTCGCCTCGGCGAAGGAGCACTTCGAGCGCACTGGCGATCCCAAGGACGCGATGGTGGGTTCGATGGCCCACACCGGCAGGGTGATCTTCGCCGCTGCTGGGGTGATGGTGGCGGTGTTCTTCACCTTCGCCCTCAGCGGACCGATCCCGCCCAAGGAGATGGGCATCGTGCTGGGCGTCGCGGTGCTGCTCGACGCAGCCCTGGTGCGTCTGGTCCTGCTTCCGGTGATGCTGCGCCTGGCCGGGCGTGCAGCGTGGCGTTCGCCGGGCTGGCTCGACCGAGTGCTGCCGCGGATCAATTTCTCCCATGACTGAGCCCGTTGTCTGACTTCCCCACCGATCGCCGGGCGCGCCTGCCCGGCGCCTGCCCAGAGGAGAACCCATGAACCTTGATCGTGCAGTCCGGGCACTTGCCGGCAGCCTCGTCCTGATCGGCGTAACGCTCGCCGTCAGTGTGTCCCAGTGGTGGCTGCTGCTCCCCGCATTCGTTGGCCTCAATCTGCTGCAGTCCAGCATCACGGGCTTCTGCCCCGCGGCGCTGGTGCTCAAGCGGCTGGGGATGACCAGCGGGTGTGCCTTCCGCTGACCGGTCCTACGATCGATGCATGGCCGTCACCTCCTATCTGACCGCAGGCCGCGGGGCGACGGCGGAAATCGAGGTGAAGCGCTCACGCTTCCTGTGCACCGTCGAGCCGGTCTCCGACGAGGCGGCAGCGCGGGCGGTGATCGAGGCGCTGCGCAAGGAGCACTGGGACGCGCGGCACACCTGCTCTGCGTTCGTGCTCGGCCCGGACGGCGCGGTGCAGCGTTCCAGCGACGACGGCGAGCCGGCAGGGACGGCAGGCGCCCCGATGTTGGAGGTGCTCCGCGGGCACGAGGTGAGTGACGTGGTCGCGGTGGTCACCCGCTGGTTCGGTGGTGTGCTGCTGGGTGCTGGTGGACTGGTCCGGGCGTACGGCGACGCGGTGCGTGCGGGGCTGGAGGCGGCCGGGACCGTGGAGCGGCGGCTGATGGTCGAGCACCGGGTGGAGGTCTCGCACGCCGACGCGGGCCGGTTGGAGACCGAACTGCGCCAGCGCGGAGTCGCCGTCCTCGACGTGTCCTACGCCGCCGAGGTGTCGCTGCTGCTCGGCGTACCGGCGGCCGCGCCATTCGATCTGGCAGCGGTGCTGGCCGAGCTGACCGGTGGCGCGGCCGAGCCGGTCGTGGCTGGTTCCCGCTGGACGTGATCACCAGAGGAGTGAAGCCTTTCCGGCACCGGATGCCGCAAACGCTTCACTCCTCCCGGCTCAGGTAGAACCAGCGGCCTGCCCGGCGGGTGAAGGTGCTGCGTTCGTGGAGCACACCGGCCCCTGAGGCATCGCGGAAGTGCGCGCGGAACTCGACCATCCCGGTCTCGTCGTCGGCAGAACCATCGACGGTGTCCAGGATCTCCAGCGCCACCCAGGTCGTGCCCGGCTGTGGCTTCGGATCGGTCGGCCGAGTCCTCGGGTGCCAGGTCCGGAACACGTAGTCGAGTTCGTCCACGGCGTACGCCGCATACCTCGACCGCATCAGTTCTTCGGCCGTCGCCGGCAGCGCCGCACCGCGGTGGAACCGGCCGCAGCACCCGCCGTACGACGTGCCGGTGCCACACGGACAGGTCATGGAGCCGAAGACAGAAGCGCTCATGCCCGCCACGGTAGCCACCCGGAAACCGGGTGACGCGCAGGGCCGATCTCGCTAGCGTGACGAGGCATGAACACCATCCAGCGCATCGACCCGCCCCTGCACGCGGACGAGATGACCATGCTCCGCGCCTACCTCGACTATCACCGCGACACGTTCCGGCAGAAGACGGCCGACCTTGACGCGGCCCAGCTCGACACCCGGCTGCCACCGAGCGAGATGACGCTGGGCGGGATGATCAAGCACCTCGCCCTGGTCGAGGACAACTGGTTCAGCGTGGTCTTCGCCGGCAACGACGACGCGCCGGTCTGGCAGGGAGTCGACTGGGAGGCCGACGACGACTGGGACTGGCACTCCGCCTCCGACGACACACCTGCGCAGTTGCGCCAGCTCCTTGAGGACGCGGTCGCCGCCTCCGACGCGATCCTGGCTGCCGCCGACGGCCCGGACGCCGGGTCCGCCTTGACCAGCCGTGAGACGGGCCAGCCCAAGTTCAGCCTGCGCTGGATCCTGGTGCACATGATCGAGGAGTACGCCCGCCACAACGGCCACGCCGACCTGATCCGCGAATCCATCGACGGCCTGACCGGGGAGTGAATCCGCACCACCCCAGCGCGGTCTTGCGAACCGGGTTAGCGTTGGGCCCGTGACTGCTCCCACCATCACCACGCTCGGCGAGCTCCGCGCCTCCGGCCACCAGCTCAAGGACCTCCGCTCCGAGCTCCGCGACAACCTGCTCATCAAACTGGCCGCGGGGGAGGACCCCTGGCCGGGCCTGCACGGCTTCGAGTCCACGGTGGTCCCGCAGGTCGAGCGCGCCATCATCGCCGGGCACGACATTGTGCTGCTCGGCGAGCGCGGCCAAGGCAAGACCCGGCTGCTGCGCACCCTGGTCGGCCTGCTCGACGAGTGGGCGCCGGTGATCGAGGGCAGCGAACTCGGCGAGCACCCGTACGAGCCGATCACCCCGGGTAGCATCCGGCGGGCCGCCGAACTCGGTGATGACCTCCCGGTCGCCTGGCTGGGCCGCGAGGAACGGTACGCCGAGAAGCTGGCCACCCCGGACACCTCGGTCGCCGACCTGATCGGTGACGTCGACCCGATGAAGGTCGCCGAGGGCCGTTCCCTGGGTGACCCGGAGACCATTCACTTCGGGCTGATCCCGCGCAGCCACCGCGGCATCGTGGTGATCAACGAACTCCCCGACCTCGCCGAGCGGATCCAGGTCGCGATGCTCAACGTGATGGAGGAACGCGACATCCAGGTCCGCGGCTACGTGCTGCGCCTCCCGCTCGACGTGCTGGTGATGGCCAGCGCCAACCCGGAGGACTACACCAACCGGGGCCGGATCATCACCCCGCTCAAGGACCGGTTCGGTGCCGAGATCCGCACGCACTATCCGGCCGCCCTGGACGCGGAGATCGCAGTGATCCGCCAGGAGGCCCACCTGGCCGCCACCGTGCCCGACCACCTGATCGAGATCCTGGCCCGGTTCACGCGTGCGCTGCGCGAGTCCAGCGCCGTCGACCAGCGCTCCGGAGTGAGCGCCCGGTTCGCCATCGCCGGCGCCGAGACCATTGCCGCCGCGGCCCTGCACCGCGCCACCGTCCGCGGCGAGGAGGACGCGGTCGCCCGGGTGGTCGACCTGGAGACCGCGGTCGACGTGCTCGGCGGCAAGATCGAGTTCGAGACCGGCGAGGAGGGCCGGGAGCGGCAGATCCTCGAGCACCTGCTCCGCACCGCGATCGCGGAGACGGTTCGTGGCACGTTCCGCGGCATCGACTTCGCGGTGCTGATCAACGCCATCGAAGACGGTGCCTCGGTCACCACCGGTGAGCGGGTCACCGCCGTGGAACTGCTCCAGGGCCTCCCGGTGCTCGGCGAGTCCGACTTCTACGAACAAATCGTGGAGCGGTTCAGTGCCACCAACGCCGGCGAACGGGCCAGCGCGATCGAGCTCGCCCTGGAGGGCCTCTTCCTGGCCCGCAAGGTCAGCAAGGAGACCAGCGACGCCGGCGAGACGACGTACGGGCAATGAGCCCACGCTCCAAGTCGTCGCGCTACGGCCGCTACGACGGCGGGCCGGACCCGCTCGCACCGCCGGTCGACCTGGCTGAGGCGCTGGACGCCATCGGTGAAGACGTGATGGCCGGCTATTCGCCGGAGCGGGCGATGAGCGAGTTCCTGCGCCGCGGCGGCACCGACCAGCGCGGCCTGGACGACCTGGCCCGCCGGATCGCGGAGAAGCGCCGCGACCTGCTCCAGCGGCACAACCTCGACGGCACCATGAACGAGGTCCGCGAACTGCTCGACAAGGCGGTCCTGGCCGAGCGCGGCCAGCTCGCCCGCGACATCGACCTCGACGACACCGACCGGACGCTGCGCGAGATGCAGCTGGAGAACCTGTCCTCCTCCACCGCCGCCGCGGTCAGCGAGCTGGCCAACTATGAGTGGCAGAGCGGTGAGGCGCGCGAGGCATACGAGCAGATCAAGGACCTGCTCGGTCGCGAGCTGCTCGACCAGCGGTTCGCCGGGATGAAGCAGGCGATGGAGGGGGCCACCGAGGAGGACCGCGAGCGGATCAACCAGATGCTCGCCGACCTCAACGACCTGCTCGAGAAGCACGCGGCCGGCACCGACACCCAGGCCGACTTCGACGCGTTCATGAGGAAGCATGGTGACTTCTTCCCGGAGAACCCGAAGGACATCGACGAGCTCCTCGACACCCTCGCCCAGCGCTCGGCCGCGGCCCAGCGGATGCTCAACTCGATGACCCCCGAGCAGCGTGAGGAGCTGATGCAGCTCTCCGCCCAGGCGTTCGGATCACCCGAACTGGCCGAGCAACTGGCCCGCCTCGACGCCAACCTGCAGGCGGCCCGCCCCGGTGAGGACTGGAGCGGCTCGGAGCGGTTCGAGGGCGAGCAGGGGATGGGCCTGGGGGATGGCACCGGCGCGCTGCAGGACCTGGCCGAACTCGACGAGCTCTTCGACCAGCTCTCGCAGAGCTATGCCGGTGCCCGGATGGACGATCTGGACCTGGACAAGCTGGCCCGCCAGCTCGGCGACGAGGCTGCGGTGGATGCCCGCAAGCTCGCCGAACTGGAGAAGGCGCTGCGCGAGACCGGCTACCTCAAGAAGGACTCGACCGGCAACTACCGCCTCTCGCCCAAGGCGATGCGGCAACTCGGCAAGGCCCTGCTCAAGGACGTGGGAAGGCGGATGTCCGGGCGCCAGGGCGCCCGTGACCTGCGCCAGGCCGGGGCAGCTGGTGAGCGGAGCGGAGCCACCCGGGAGTGGGCCTTCGGCGACACCGAGCCCTGGGACATCCCGCGCACCGTGAACAACGCCGTGCTCCGCACCGTGGCCGACGGGAAGGACCCGCGTGGCGGCGTACGCCTGGAGATCGGCGACGTCGAGGTCACCGAGACCGAGGCCCGCACCCAGGCCGCGGTGGCGCTGCTGGTGGACACCTCCTTCTCGATGGCGATGGACGGGCGTTGGGTGCCGATGAAGCGGACCGCGCTGGCGCTGCACACGCTGATCCGCAGCCGGTTCCGCGGCGACCACCTGCAACTGATCGGCTTCGGTCGCCATGCGCAGGTGATGGAGATCGAGGAACTCACCGCCAAGGACGCCTTCTGGGACAAGGGCACCAACCTGCACCACGGGTTGCTGCTGGCCAACCGCCACTTCCGCAAGCACCCCAACGCGCAGCCGGTGCTGCTGATCGTCACCGACGGTGAGCCGACCGCGCACCTGGAGCCGAACGGCGAGGTGTGGTTCGAATACCCACCGCATCCGTTGACGATTGCCTACAGCGTGCGCGAGCTCGACAACGCACGGCGCCTCGGCGCCCAGACCACCTTCTTCCGCCTGGGCGAGGACCCCGGCCTGGCCCGGTTCATCGACTCGATGGCCCGGCGCGCCGACGGCACCGTGGTCGCCCCGGAACTCGACGACCTCGGTGCCGCCGTGGTCGGCTCCTACCTCGGCTCGCGCGGCCCCGGTACGGCGTACCGCGGCGCCGGTGGGTGGGCCGGCGGCTGGGGCGGGCGCGGCTCCTGGGTGGCTGAGTGACGGTGTCGCACTGATGCCGCTGTGGCTCGAGGCCGGGCTGTGGGGCCTCCTGGCCGGAGGGTCGCTGGTGCTCGGTGCCGCGATCGCGTGGACGGTGCGGGTGCCACCGCGCGTGGTCGCGGTGGTGATGGCCTTCGGTGCCGGCGTGCTGATCTCGGCGCTCTCCTTCGACCTGGTCGACGAGGCGGAGTCCGTGGGTGGCCTGTGGCCCACGGCGGCCGGATTCGTGGGCGGGGCCACCGTGTACGTCGCGGCCAACGCGCTCCTGGCCCGGCGAGGTGCGCAGCACCGCAAGCGCTCAGGTGACCAGCAGCCCTCGGAGGAGGAACAGGCGGGCAGCGGGACGGCGATCGCCATCGGTGCCCTGCTGGACGGCGTACCGGAGTCGGTGGTGCTGGGCCTCTCCCTGCTCGGCGGAGGCGGCGTCGGGGTGCCGGTGCTGGCCGCGATCGCGGTCTCGAACCTGCCCGAGGGCCTGTCCAGTTCTGCCGGGATGAAGGCCAACGGCCGCACGGCGCGCTATGTGTTCGGCGTCTGGATCGGGATCGCCGTCCTCAGTGGTGTGGCCGGGATGCTCGGCGTGCTCGTGCTGGATGGCGCCCCGCCCGAGGCGATCGCGGTGATCACGGCGATCGCTGCGGGCGCGATCCTGGCGATGGTCGCGGACACGATGATCCCGGAGGCGTTCGAGAAGGCGCACCTCTCCACCGGCCTGATCGCAACCCTGGGCTTCATCACCGCGTTCGCGATCGGTCGCGCCTGATCCAGCCCCGGCCTGAGCTGCACCCAACGGTATTATTGATGGCAAAACTCCGTGGAAAATACTGGCCTTCTGGAGGTTGCCGTGGCAGGCGAGACCACCCTGAGCGGGGCACTCGAGCGTGAGCACCGCGAGATCGACGCAGGCATCGAGGCGTACGTCGCCTCCTTGGCCGGGACGGAGCCGGACCTGGCCGCCCTCGGCGAGGCGATGGTGGCGCTGCGCCGCCACATCTACCTGGAGGAGGAGTTCCTCTTCCCGCCGCTGCGCGCTGCCGGGTTGATGGCACCGGTCTTCGTGATGCTGCGTGAGCACGGCGAGTTGTGGGACGCGATGGTCGCGATCGATGCAGCGTTGGCCGCCGACGCCGGCCAGGACCTCTCCGCAGCCTGTGCGGACCTGCTGGGCAGGCTCGAGGCGCACAACGCCAAGGAGGAGCCGATCGTCTATCCGGTCGCCGACCGCGAGATCGACGAGGAGGCCACGGCCGCCCTGCTCGACCTGATCGCCACCGACACGTTGCCCCCGGGGTGGGTCTGCGCGCAGGCGACGCGCTGAGGCGTCCCTCGGGGCGCCCTGACCAGCCTCAGCCCGCGAGGCGGGAGAGTTCGGCGCCCATCTTCTCGATCAGCCTGTTGAGCGCGCTGACCGGTCGCACCATCACGGTGAAGGCGACGATCTGCCCGTCCTCGTCCCAGGTGATCCGGTCGATGCCGGAGACCTCGAGGTCGTCGAGGTTCGCAGTGAACTCCAGGATCGCGTCCCGCTCGCGGACCCACTCGTCGGCGTACGACAGGGTCGGGCCGAGCACGTTGATCGCCCCGGTCAGGTAGAGCTGGACCAGGTCGCGCCCCTCCTGGGGCCGGTGCACGGCGGGGGAGCGGAAGACGGCATCCTCGGCGATCATCTCGCGGAGCCCTGAGGGGTCCTGTGATGCGACGAGGGCGTGCCAGCGGGCCAGGCCGATCTCGGCAGGTGTGCTCATCGCCCCAGCGTACGCCGCACCCCGCTCACTGCTGGGCGTCGCTGCTCTCCGCGCCTGCGTCTGCCTGGGGCCGACATGGAGATCACGCGTTGCTCGGGAACGGCACGCCCGTGTTCGCGTGGCAGCGGTAGCCGTTCGGGTTGCGGGCGAGGTACTGCTGGTGCACCGGCTCGGCGTAGTAGTAGGTGTCGGCGGGTCGGATCTCGGTGGTGATCTCACCCAGGCCGCGGCGGGCGAGCTCCTCGCCGTACACCCGGGTCAGCTCGATCGCGGTCGCCCGCTGCTCCTCGCCCAGCGTGTAGAGCGCGGAGCGATACTGCGTGCCGACGTCGTTGCCCTGGCGCATCCCCTGGGTCGGGTCGTGCACCTCGAAGAACGTCTTCACCAGGTCGGCGTAGGAGATCACGTCCGGGTCGAAGACCACCCGCACTGCCTCGGTGTGCCCGGTCATCCCGGAGCAGACCTCCTCGTACGACGGGTGCGGTGTCGAGCCGCCGGCGTACCCGACCGAGGTGGACCAGACGCCGGGCTTGCCCCAGTAGATCTCCTCGGCGCCCCAGAAGCAGCCCAGACCGAAGACCGCGACCTCCAGCCCGTCGGGCACCTCGTCGGTGCGCACCGGGGCGTCCAGCACCAGGTGCCGCTCCGGGATCGGGAACCAGGCCTCGGTGCGGCCCGGCAGCGCGGCCTCGGGCGTGGGGATCTCCGTCTTGGTGCGGCCGAACATGGATGACTCCTCAGGGGTGCGGGTGCTTCCAGTCTCCCCAACAGCGCAAGCGCCCCGGATCATCCACGCCCGTGCTGGGCGCACCAGGCGTCGCGGGCCCGGGAGTTCGGGGCCGAGAACAGCAGCGTGATCAACTGCGCCTGCGCGGCGGCGTACGCCTCGATCTCCGCCTCCACCACCTTCCGCTGTGCCGGGGTCCTGGCCAGCACCAGCAGTTCGGTGTGGCGCCAGACCATCTCCCGCCAACCGCGCATGATGAAGGCGGCCGGAATCGCGATGTCGAGGTCGTCGAAGCGCGGATCGAAGCGCGCCGCCATCTCTGCGAAGACCGGGTCGAGCAGTGCGTCCAGGCGCTTGTTGTAGGCGTCGTGGTCGGCCTTGTGCGAGACCCCGTTCGGACCCGTCACGCCCACCTCGGCGGTGACGTAGGGGAAGTCGCGGTTGATGTGGGCGTTCATCGCCAGCATGAAGTTGCCCAGCGCGGTCATCGACTTCTTGTCCTCGGTGCGCAACGCGATCTGCCAGGCCTGGGGCACCAGGTCGGTGCGCCCGGCCTGCCAGTTGGCGACGGTGGTGAAGTATTCCTCGGCGAAGACGGCGTCGATCCGGTTGAGCCAGACCGGGTCCGCATAGACCCCTTCGGCCAGGGCGGCACGCACGTCCTCGGTCACCCGCAGGTAGGCCAGGGAGAAGATCGCCGCGTGGTCACAGGTCTCGACCAGTTCGTCGAGCCGGTCCTGCATCCGGACGATGGTGGCGTCGATGCACGCCGACGACCCGTCCGCGCAGATCTCCCCGGTGTACGCCGTGTCCTCGACGGGGAGGGGCGGGAGCAGCGCGATCACGCCGTCGAGGATCGTCCCCAGCCCGGCCACCCGGCTGCCGGATTCGTCCGCATGGGCAGTCGGGACCAGCGTCATCGGAGCGAGGGTGAGCGCCGCGGTGGCGGTCGCCGCGGCCAAGAGGTCCCGGAGTGCGCGAAGGTGACTCATGAAACATCCAACGATCCGCCTGACGCCGGGGTACGCCGCCCGGTGCCGGGCCCCCGGGAGCTTGACATGTCGTTTGCTGTCACGTGGTGACTGCAGACGACACCACAGTCAGGTCGGACGCGGTGATGGTGAGGCAGCGCACGGTGGTAGGTGACGGCCGGCGCGGTGAGTAGGGTGGGCGGCGTGAGCACCTCCGAACACAGGTCCAAGTCGGGCTTCGAGACCCGCGCCATCCACGCCGGCTACGAGCCCGACGAGATGACCGGTGCGGTGATCCCGCCGATCTATGCCACCAGCACCTACAAGCAGGACGGCGTCGGCGGCCTGCGCGGCGGTTATGAATACAGCCGCTCGGCCAACCCGACCCGGACCGCGCTCGAGGGCGTGCTGGCTGCGCTGGAGGAAGGGGAGCGGGGCTTTGCCTTCGCCTCCGGCCTCGCCGCCGAGGACACCCTGGTCCGCACCGTGTGCCGCCCCGGTGACCACGTCGTGGTCCCCGACGACGCCTATGGCGGCACCTACCGCCTCTTCGAGAAGGTCGAGAAGGCGTGGGGCCTGGAGAACAGCCCCGCCCCGGTCTCCGACGTCGACGCGGTCCGGGCCGCGATCCGCCCGGGGCAGACGAAGCTGGTCTGGCTGGAGACGCCGACCAACCCGCTGCTCAACGTCGGCGACATCGAGGCGCTCGCGGCCGTCGCCCACGAGGCCGGCGCACTCCTGGTCGTGGACAACACCTTCGCCTCCTCCTACCTGCAGCAGCCACTGACCCTGGGCGCTGACGTGGTGGTCCACTCGACCACCAAGTACGCCGGCGGCCACTCCGACGTGGTCGGTGGAGCGCTGGTGGTGCGCGACCTGGAACTGGCCGAGCAGGTGGCCTTCCACCAGAACTCGATCGGAGCCGTGGCCGGCCCCTTCGACTCGTTCCTGGTCCACCGCGGCCTGAAGACGCTGGGCGTGCGGATGGACCGCCACTGCGACAACGCGGAACAGGTGGTCACCTTCCTGGCCAACCATCCGGCAGTGGCGCAGGTGATCTATCCGGGGCTGCCCGACCACCCCGGCCACGAGGTCGCCTCACGCCAGATGAAGCGCTATGGCGGCATCGTCTCGTTCCGGGTCGCCGGTGGCGAGCAGGCCGCCCTCGACGTCTGCGCCCAGGCGCAGGTCTTCACTCTGGGAGAGTCGCTCGGCGGCGTCGAGTCCCTGATCGAGCACCCGGGCCGGATGACCCACGCCTCGGTGGCCGGCACCGACCTCGAGGTGCCCGCGGACCTGATCCGGCTCAGTGTCGGCATCGAGACTGCCGAGGACCTGGTCGCCGACCTCGACCGGGCACTCGACCTGGCCACCGGCCGGGCCTGAGTCGGGAGCCCACGATGGCGGGGCCCCTGGTCTGCGTGGACTTCGGGTCCACGTTCACCAAGGCGCTGCTCATCGACCCGGCCGACGGCGCCCTCCTTGCCTCGGCCACCCACCGGACCACCATCGACACCGATGTGCTGGCCGGGCTGGATGCCTGCCGTGCGAGCCTTGCCGAGGCTGATCCCCGGGCCCGTACGGCGCAGGTCCTGGCCTGCTCCTCGGCCGGCGGCGGACTGCGGATCGCCGTGGTCGGCAACGAGGAACTGGTCACCGCGGAGGCCGGGCGTCGGGTCGCGCTGAGCAGCGGCGGGCGCGTGGTCGCCACCATCTCCGCAGCCGACACCCCCGACTTCCTGCCGGGGCTGCACTCCGCCCGCCCGGACGTGGTGCTGCTCACCGGCGGCACCGACGGCGGCAACAGTCGCCACCTGCTGGGCGCGGCCCGCCACCTGGCCACGACCGGCAGCGGGGGTGTGCCGGTCGTGGTGGCCGGCAACGTCGCGGCGCGGGAGGCGGCCAGCGCGATCCTGGCCGAGGTGCCCCACGTGGTGGCCGACAACATCGTCCCGCGGATCGGCGTCTTCGCCCCGGAGTCGGCCAGGTCCGCGGTGCGCGAGATGTTCCTGGCCCACGTGATCGGCGGCAAGCAATTGAGCCACCGGGCCGACTTCGCGGCGATGGTCCGCGGCGCCACCCCCGACCTGGTCCTGGACGGCGTCAGCCTGCTGTCCAGCCGGATCAGCGGAGACGTGGCCGTGGTCGACATCGGCGGCGCGACCACGGACGTCCACTCCGCACTCGAGGTCGTCGCAGACGGGCCGCTCTCCCGCGAGGTGGTGGCACCGGTACCGCTGACCCGCACCGTCGAGGCCGACCTCGGGATGCGGTGGAGTGCCCCGAGCACGGTCCGGGCGGGCATCGATGAGCGCGTCCTGGATGCTGATCCGGAACTGGTCGCCGCGGCAGCACGGCGCGCGGCCGATCCGGCGTACCTGCCCGGCCCGGGAGCGGACCCGGCAGAACTCGCCGCAGACGTCGAGATCGCCACCATTGCCGCCGGAATCGCACTCCGCCGCCACTGCGGGCGCTCCCGGGTGGTCCCCGGTGCGGACGGTCGCGTCGTCGAGCGGAGCGGCAAGGACCTGCGCCGGGTGGAGTTGCTGGTCGGGGCGGGCGGCGTCCTGCGCGCGGCAACCCCCGACGACGTACGCCGGATCCTCACCGGCCTGCCTGCCGCAGCGGGCTGGCAGGTGCCCGAGGCGCCGGACCTGGTCGTGGACAGCGACCAGGTGATCTTTGCTGCGGGGCTGTTGCTGGGCGAACACCCGGCGGCGGCACACGCGTTGGTCGACCGCCTGGTCTCCCGGGTGGCATAGCCTGTCGGGCGTGGAGAACGAGGGAGAGCAGCCCGAGGAGGACCGCGGTGGCGTCGAGGAGGCCGGCGAGACCCGGAGACGGCGCCGGCGCACCGTACGCCGTGAACGCGCGGAGCGGTCCGAGCGCGACAGCGATGACGAGGAACGCCTCTCCGAGCGCCTGACCCAGCAGTTCGCCCATCAGTGGGCCCTGATCCGTGCCGAGCGCCGTGCCGAGCGGACCGAAGTGCGTCCGATCGAGACCGGCCCGTCCAACCTGCGTCGTGCCGAGGTGCCCTGGGGCGTGGACCTGGCCGCAGCGTGGGCCTGGCGCTTCATCGTGATCGCGGTGGCGCTGGTCGCGGTGCTGTGGGTGATGCGCTTCTTCGCGGTGATCACCCTGCCGCTGATGGTGGCGCTGCTGATCGCGGCGCTGGCCAACCCCGGCGTCCGGGGCCTGAAGCGGATCGGGATCCCTCAGGCGGTCTCCGCGTTGCTGATCACGATCACCGGCCTGGGCATGATCATCGCCCTGGTCACCTTCGTCGGGCGCGAGATCATCCGGGGCGGCACCGAACTGGCCGACCAGGTCGTCGACGGCCTCGGCAAGATCCGGGTCTGGCTCAAGGACGGCCCCCTCAACGCCAGTGACTCGCAGATCAACGGCTGGATCGAGGAGGCGCAGAAGGCGATCACCGAGCGCACCCAGGACCCCGAGGTGGTCACCCAGGTGACCCAGTTCGGCACCGCGCTGACCCACATCGTCGCCGGCATCTTCATCATCCTCTTCGCGACGTACTTCTTCCTCGCCGACGGCCAGCGGATCTGGGCCTGGGTGGTCCGGATGTTCCCCCGCGCGGCCCGCGAGAAGGTGGACAGTTCGGGCAAGGTCGCCTGGGTGTCGCTGACCCAGTTCGTCCGGGCCACGGTGATCGTGGCGCTGGTGGACGCGATCGGGATCATGATCGTGGCCTACCTGCTCGACGTACCGCTGGTGCTGCCGATCGGCGTCCTGGTCTTCCTCGGTGCGTTCGTGCCGATGATCGGTGCCACCGTGGCGGGCTCGGTCGCGGTCCTGGTCGCGCTGGTGGCGCACGGACCGGTCACTGCCCTGCTGATGCTGGGTGGCGTGATCCTGGTCCAGCAGGTCGAGGGACACATCCTGCAGCCGTTCCTGATGGGCCGCTTCGTCTCGGTCCACCCGCTCGGCGTCATCGTCGCGATCGGTTGCGGTGTCCTCGTCGCCGGGGTCGGCGGTGCGTTGATCGCGGTGCCGCTGGCGGCGGTGGTCAACGCGGTCAGCCAGCACCTGGCCAGCTTCACCGAGGTCGGTGAGTCACCACCGGAACAGGCACTGAAGGACGACATCGGACCCCGGCCCGACGATCCGGAACAGCTGGCGGACGCCCACGACGAGCCGGTGGGCCCGGCCGGCACGAGCAGCCCCGGAGCGGCGTCCGATGCGTCGACGACGCCAGGGCCTCGGGGCGCAGGGGATGCCTGAGGAGACACCGGTCCCCGAGGTCACCCTGGCCGACATCGAGTCCGCCCGGGAGACGCTGCACGGTGTCGCGGTCCGTACGCCGATGGAGGAGTCACGGTGGCTCTCGGCGCTGGCCGGTGGCCCGGTGCACCTCAAGTGCGAGAACCTGCAGCGCACCGGTTCCTTCAAGATTCGCGGCGCCTACACCCGCATCGCCCGCCTCTCCGCCGACGAGCGTGCCCGTGGCGTGGTCGCGGCCTCGGCCGGCAACCACGCCCAGGGGGTGGCGCTGGCGGCGAGCCTGCTCGGCATCCGCTCGACCGTCTTCATGCCCGAGGGTGCCCCGATCCCCAAGGAGAAGGCGACCCGCGCCTATGGCGCCGAGGTGGTCTTCCACGGCAAGTACATCGACCAGTCGCTGGTCGGCGCCCGCGAGTTCGCTGAGCGGACCGGGGCAGTGCTGATCCACCCGTTCGATCATGTCGACATCGTGGCCGGGCAGGGTACGGCGGGCCTCGAGGTGCTCGAGCAGGCCCCGGACGTGCGCACCGTGCTGGTCCCCACCGGAGGTGGCGGCCTGGTCGCCGGCATGGCGATCGCGATCAAGGCGCTCGACCCGACCGTGCGGCTGGTCGGCGTGCAGGCAGAGGGCGCGGCTGCCTTCCCGGCGTCCTTGCTGGCCGGCGAGCCGGTCGCCCTCGAGCAGATGTCCACCATGGCCGACGGCATCGCGGTCGGCCGCCCGGGGGACGTACCGTTCCGGGCCATCCGGGGCTGCGTCGACGAGGTGGTCACCGTCTCGGAGGAGTCGTTGTCGCGGGCACTGCTCTCCCTGGCCGAGCGGGCCAAGCTGGTCGTCGAACCAGCGGGTGCCGCCGCGGTGGCTGCCCTGCTGGATGATCCGTCGCACTTCACGACCCCGGCCGTCGCCGTGCTCTCGGGCGGCAACATCGACCCGCTGTTGCTCGGCAAGGTGATCCGCCACGGCCTCGCCGCGGCCGGCCGCTACCTCAGCCTGAGCGTGCTGATCCCGGACACCCCCGGAGGGTTGGCAACCCTGCTCGGTGAGCTGGCCGAGTTGCAGGCCAACGTCTTGGAGGTCGCGCACGAGCGGACCTCCCCGCAACTGCTGCTCGACGAGGTCGAGGTGCAGGTGCAGGTCGAGACCCGCGGCGCCGACCATGCCGCGACCCTGCTGGCGAGGCTGCGCGAGCGCGGATACACCGTCCACGAGTGAGGGCGTGCCCCCGGACCAGCGGGCCGAAGCGGTGCAGATGCACCGAAACGGCCCCGGTTCGTGGTGAACCGGGGCCGAACGGGTGCATCTGCGTGGTTGCCGTCCAGGCGCGCGGGCCTGGACGGGCCCGGGCGCGTGGGATCAGGCGCGGTAGGGCTCAGCGTCGAGGATCTCGACCTTGAGTTCCTTGCCGTTGGGGGCGGTGTAGGAGACCGTCTCGCCCTTCTTGTGGCCGTTGATCGCGGCACCCATCGCGGACTCGGGCGAGTACACGGTGAGGTCGTCGCCCTCCTTGAGGTTCTCGCGGGCGCCCAGCAGGAACTTCTCGTTCTCGTCGAAGTCGAGCAGCTTGACCTCCACGACCATGCCGGGCTCGACGACGCCGTCGTCGGGCGGCGTCTCGCCGACCTCGGCGCGGCGGAGGATGTCCTCGATCTGGCGGACGCGGGCCTCCTGCTGGCCCTGCTGGTCCTTGGCGGCGTGATAGCCGCTGTTCTCCTTGAGGTCACCCTCTTCGCGGGCGGCGGCGATGCGCTCGATGATCTCCTGGCGGAGCGGGCCCTTCAGGTCCTCGAGTTCTGCCTGGAGCTTGGCGTGAGCTTCCTGGGTCAGCCAGATGGTTCCCTGCTCAGTCATAGGTACAACTCCTGCTTGGCGTGCGGATGGACTCACCTCGAACGGCCGTCGGTGACGTCATGGGACGTACAGGATCCGCTTGGCAAGGTCACATGCGTGCTTGCACCATCGGCGGCACTGCATGCCCTGCTCGAGGGGTGGAAGTCGCCATGCTAGCAAAGACCGGGGTGCAGGACACGATTCAGCGAGGTCTGTTCTGCTCCTCGGAGGTGCAGCCGACCAGGTCGATCGTGGCCGCCCGCCGCTCGGTGCGCACCGAGACCTCGTTGGTGCCCTCCACCGGGGTGAAATTGTGCTCGCCGACCACGACATGGTCCTCCGAGAGCGCCCGGACCTTGCAGTTGACGCCCTCGGCCTCGTGGATCCGGACGGTGACCACCACGTCGGCCTGGTGCTCGCTGACCACGGTCCACCGCGGCATCTCGGAGGTCACCTCGGGATTGCCGTGGAACCAGGCGGCCCATGCCAGCCAGCCCAGGAAGATCGCGGCCAGGGCCGAACAGACGACGATGAGCAGGGGTCGCCGGCCGGTGCGGCGGGTGCCATAGCGGTCGGACAGGTCGAGGCTCACGAACCGAATGATCCCACGTGATCGGTGCCCACCTAGAATCGCCTCCATGCAGAACCAGGCGCCGGAGCGACTCCGGTTGATGCACGTGCACGCGCACCCGGACGACGAATCCAGCAAGGGAGCAGCAACCACCGCGAAGTACGTCGCCGAGGGGGTCGACGTACACGTGGTCACCTGCACCGGCGGGGAGCGCGGATCGGTGCTCAACCCGCGGATGGACCGCCCCGACGTGCTTGCCAACATCACCGAGATCCGGCGCGGTGAGATGGAGCGGGCCCGCGACATCCTCGGCGTCACCCAGGACTGGCTCGGGTTCATCGACTCGGGGTGGCCCGAGGGCGACCCCAAGCCGCCGCTGCCCGAGGGATGCTTCGCGCTGGTGCCCGTCGAAGAGGCGGCCGCGCCACTGGTCCGGCTGATCCGCGAGTTCCGCCCCCACGTGGTCACGACGTACGACGAGAACGGCGGCTACCCGCACCCGGACCACATCCAGTGCCACAACATCTCGATGCACGCGTTCGCCGCGGCCGCCGACCCGGAACAGTATCCGGAGGCCGGACCCGCATGGCAGCCGCTCAAGCTCTACTACCAGCACGGCTTCAACCGGCCGCGCACCGTCGCCATCCACGAGGCGATGGTGGCCGCGGGACTGGAGTCGCCGTGGGCCGAGCGGCTGGAGAAGTGGAAGGAGGACCCCGAGCACGACGCCCGGATCACCACCCGGGTCCCGTGCGGGGACTACTTCGCCACCCGTGACCAGGCGCTGCTCGCCCACGCCACGCAGATCGACCCGGACGGCCACTGGTTCGCCGTGCCGCTGGACCTGCAACAGGCCGTCTGGCCCACCGAGGAGTTCGAACTGGTGATCAGCCACGTCGGCCCGCTGCGCCGGCCCGACGGCCAGCCCGAGGAGGATCTCTTCGCCGGGATCAGGGACGTCGTGGACGGATCCGGGCCCCGATGATCCGCGACCACGAACCCCGTGGTTCGAAGGGTCCGGTGCTGGTGCGATGATCGGCTCCATGGACCATGCCTTGCTGTTTGCCCTGCGCGCCGAGGAGGAGGCGCCGCCCGAGGCGAAGGACGTCGTCGCCGGTGGCTGGGGACTGGCGCTCTTCATCGGGTTGATCGTCGTGGTGGCACTGCTCTTGTGGAGCTTCGCCCGCCACATCCGCAAGGCCCGGCTGGCGGCCGAGGCCGGCGTCTTCGGTGAGGACACGCGGACCGCCGCGCGCGACGCCGACACCACCGACGCCGACACCACCGACGCTGACACCACTGGCGACGACACCAGCGGGGACGACGCCACACCGACCGGCACCGGCACGACCAGTTCCTGACCCGAGAACGGGGCCCCGCGCCCCCCCCGGGTTGGGGCTATGGTCAGGGTGTGGTCAAGCCTGCCCCCGAACACGACGTCGACGACTCCGCCCTCGAGGTGAGTGACCCGGTCGACCATGCCGCTGGCGTGAAGGCCGTCGTCTCCTCGATGAAGCACCTGCGCGACCAGATGGGCCCGGTGCGCGCCACCCGGACGATGGCCCGGATCAACCAGAAGGACGGTTTCGACTGCCCCGGTTGCGCCTGGCCGGAGGGGAAGCACCGCCACGCCGCAGAGTTCTGCGAGAACGGCGCCAAGGCCGTCGCCGAGGAGGCGACCGAGCGGCGGATCACCCGCGACTTCTTCGCCAGCCACTCCGTCGACGACCTGGCCTGGCGCAGTGGCTACTGGCTCGGGCAGCAGGGCCGGCTCACCGAGCCGATGCTCTTCACCGCCGGCGACACCCACTATCGCCCGATCGGCTGGGACGAGGCATTCGACCTGGTCGCCGCCGAACTGCAGCGGCTGGACTCACCCGACGAGGCGGCGTTCTACACCTCCGGGCGGACCAGCAACGAGGCCGCCTTCGCCTACCAGCTCTTCGCCCGCGAGTTTGGCACCAACAACATGCCCGACTGCTCGAACATGTGCCACGAGTCCAGCGGCGTGGCGCTCACCGAGACGATCGGCATCGGCAAGGGCAGCGTCAGCCTGGAGGACGTGCACCGGGCCGACCTGATCCTGGTGGTCGGCCAGAACCCCGGCACCAACCACCCGCGGATGCTCTCCGCCCTGGAGAAGGCCAAGCGGGCCGGCAGCAAGATCATCACCATCAACCCGTTGCCCGAGGCCGGCCTGATCCGCTTCAAGAACCCGCAGAACCCCTCCGGGGTCATCGGCCGCGGCACCCGGCTGGCCGACCTCTTCCTGCAGATCCGGGTCAACGGCGACCTGGCCCTCTTCCAGGCGCTCGGTCGCCTGCTGCTCGAGGCCGCGGAGAAGGACCCCAGCGTGCTGGACCAGTCCTTCATCGACGAGCACACCCACGGGTTCGCCGAGTACGCCGACCACGTGCGCGCCCTGGACTGGGACCAGGTCGGCGCCGCGACCGGCCTCACGCGCAGCGAGATCGAGCAGACGGCGGCGATGCTGCTCGCCTCCGAGCGGACCGTGGTCTGCTGGGCAATGGGCCTGACCCAGCACAGGAACTCAGTGCCCACGATCCGCGAGATCGTCAACGTGCTCCTGCTGCGCGGCAACATCGGTCGTCCCGGCGCCGGGGTCTGCCCGGTGCGGGGGCACAGCAACGTCCAGGGCGACCGGACGATGGGCATCTACGAGAAGCCACCGGCCGCGTTCCTCGACGCCCTGGGCGCCGAGTTTGGCTTCGAGCCACCCCGCGAGCACGGCTTCGACACGGTGGAGACGATCCGGGCGATGCGCGACGGGCGGGTGAAGGTCTTCTTCGCCGTCGGCGGCAACTTCGTCTCGGCGACCCCGGACACCGAGGTGACCGAGGCGGCGATGCGCACCTGCCGGCTCACCGTCCACGTCTCCACCAAACTCAACCGCTCGCACCTGGTCACCGGGGAGAAGGCACTGATCCTGCCCACGCTGGGCCGCACCGAGGTCGACCGCCAGGCCAGCGGCGATCAGTTCGTCTCGGTGGAGGACTCGATGTGCGCCGTCCATGCCTCCCGGGGCCACCTCGCCCCGGCTGCGGAGACGCTGCTCAGCGAGGTCGCCATCGTCGCCCGCCTCGCCCGGCGCACCCTGCCCGACTCGGTGGTGGACTGGCAGGGCTTCGAGGACGACTACGACACGATCCGGGACCGGATCGCCCGCGTGGTGCCCGGCTTCGAGGACTTCAACACGCGGATCCGTGGCGAGGACGGGTTCGTGCTGCCGCACCCGCCGCGCGACGCGCGGCGATTCCCGACCAGCACCGGCAAGGCGAACTTCACCGCCAACCACCTCGAGGTGCTCCAGGTGCCGCAGGGCCACCTGCTCCTGCAGACGATCCGCTCCCACGACCAGTACAACACCACCATCTATGGCCTCGACGACCGTTATCGCGGGATCAGCAACGGGCGCCGGGTGGTCTTCGTGAACCCCGACGATCTGGCCGACCTGGGCATCGCCGATGCCGCGATGGTCGACCTGGTCGGGGTCGCCGACAGCCCGGGTGGGGCCGAGCGGCGGGCCGAGTCGTTCCGGGTGGTCTCGTTCCCCACTGCCCGGCAGTGCGCCGCGGCGTACTTTCCGGAGACGAACGTGCTGGTGCCGCTGGACAGCACGGCCGAGGGCAGCAACACACCGACGTCCAAGTCGGTCCTGGTCAGGCTGGAGCCGCGCCCGGCCCGGTGACCGGAGCCTCCTCGGGCAGCCCCACCCGGTGCTCGCCGGCGTACAGGTTCATCGTGCCGCCGCGGACGAAGCCGGCCAGGGTGATCCCGGCCTCCCGGGCCAGATCGACGGCCAGGGTCGAGGGTGCCGAGACCGCACTGATCAGCGGGATTCCGGCCAGCCACGCCTTCTGCACCAGCTCGAACGAGACCCGGCCGCTGAGCTGGAGCAGGCGACCGCGCAGCGGCAGGTGCCCCTCGAGCAGCGCCCAGCCGATCACCTTGTCCACCGCGTTGTGGCGACCCACGTCCTCGCGCAGGCACAGCAGGGTGCCATCGGCGGCGAAGAGGCCCGCAGCGTGCAGCCCGCCGGTCCGATCGAAGATGCCCTGCCCGGCGCGGAGTCGCGCGGGCAGCGCGGCAATGGTCGCCGCGGTGAGGTGCAGGTCGTCGTCGGCAACCGACCAGCGGGCTGCGGTGCGGACTGCGTCGAGACTGTCGCGCCCGCAGATCCCGCACGAGCTGGTCACCGCGTGGTGGCGGTGGGTGTGCGGTGGTGCGACGCCGTCGGCGAGGGTCACGTCGACCACGTTGTACGTCGGGTCCGGGCGGCCGTCCTCGCAGAACCGGACCCGGGCCACGTCGGTTGCCGTGCCCAGCACCCCCTCGGCGACCAGGAAGCCGACGGCGAGCTCGAAGTCGTCACCGGGGGTGCGCATGGTGACGGCGTACTGCTCGCCGTTGACCCTGATCTCGAGCGGCTCCTCCACGGCAAGGGTGTCCGGGCGTGCGGACGCGCGCGTGCCCCGGATCCGGGTGACCCGGCGGCGGTCTGAGGTGCGGCCCATGCGGGCGAACCTACCCCGGTCGGCTCGCCGGGCCGGTGCACAGGGCCGGTTCGCCGGACCCGATCACAGGGCCAGCTCTGGCCGGACCCGCTTGACCGACCAGACCCGTTGGTGCCGGGCCACCCGGCTGGTCACCAGCAGTGCGGCGCCCAGCCAGACGGCGAGCGCGGCCAGATCGAGCCAGACCCGGTCGGCCATGCCGCCGTACATCAACTGGCGCAGCCCATCCACGGCATAGCTCATCGGCAGCAGGTGGTGCAGCACGTGGAGTGGCTGCGGGATCGTCTGCCACGGGAAGGTGCCCCCGGCAGTGACCAGTTGCACCACCATCAGCACCAGTCCCAGGAACTGACCGGCGGTGCCCAGCCAGGCGTTGAGCGCGTGGATGATCGCGATGAAGGTCGCGGAGGTGACCATCAGGAAGACCAGGGTGGCGGGCAGGTGCGCTGGCCTGATGTCCAGGGCGAAGGCGACCACGGCCAGCACCACGGTCATCTGGGCCAGGCCGACCAGCAGCGGTGGGATCCAGCCACCCAGGGCGACCCGCAGCGGAGTCACGTTGGCGGCCAGCGCCCGCGGCGAGAGCGGACGGACCAGCAGGAAGAGGACATAGCCACCGATCCAGGCAGCCAGGGCGAGGAAGAAGGGAGCCAGGCCGGCGCCGTACGAGCTGGCTTCGGCCTGGGAGGTGGAGCGGATGTCGACCGGGTTGCCGATGGTCTGGGCCACCCGCGCCCGGGTCTCCGCGTCCATCCCGGGCACCTGGGCGGCACCGTCGGCCAGGCCCTGCTGCAGGTCGCTGGCGCCGTCGTGGAGTTCGCTGAGACCGGTCTGCAACTCGGTAGCACCCTCGGCCAGGTCAGCGGCGCCGCTGGCGAGTTGGGCGGCGCCGGTGTTCAGCCTGGTCGAGCCGGCGTGCGCCTCGGCGATGCCACCGGCCAGGTCCGGAGCAGCCTGGGCGAGTTCCTCGGCGCCGTCGGCCACGGCGTCCGCCCCGGCCGCCAACTGGGCCAGCTGGTCGTTCGCCTCGGTGACCCGGGTGCCGACATCGGCCAGGGGTTGGCCCAGGGTGTCGTAGGCGTCGAGGATGGCCTGCTGCTGGTCCTGGTCGAGGCCCTGGCCCTGCATCAGGGTGACCAGGTCGTCGCGGTTGTCCTGCCAGGCCGTCTGCAGGTCGGTCACGGCGGTCGCGGCTGCATCGCCATAGCCGGCGATGGTGGCGTCGGCGGTGGCGACCTGGCGGGCACCGGTGGCCAGCTTGGTGGTCGCATCGGGGAGGCCGGAGGTCGCTTCCTCGAGTTCGGCCAGGCCCTGGTCCAGGGTCTTCATCCCGTCGGCCAGGGTGGTGGCGCCCGAGGAGAGGGTGGTCGCCCCGTCGGTCAGGCGCCCGGCCCCCTGCTCTGCCCGGTCGGCGCCGGAGGCGAGTTGCCCGGCCCCGTCGGCGCCGGTGAGCAGTCCCTGGCGGACGTCGGTCAGGCCGAGCAGGAAGGATTCCGCGGCCTTCTCGGAGACCTGCTGTGCCACTGCGTCGCGCACCTTGTCGGTGACGCTGTTGGCGATGGTGGTCGACAGGTAGGAGTTGGCGTCGTTGGTGATCATCTGCAGCCGGGCCTGCTCCGGGTCGCTGGTCGCGGCGCTGGTCAGCGCGACCGAGAAGTCACGGGGGATGGCCAAGGCGAAGTCGTAGCGGCCTTCCCGTACGCCGCGCTCGGCCTCGGCGCGGGTCACCTCCCGCCAGCCGAAGTCGCGTCGGTCCAGCAACTGGTCGGCGACCTGGCGCCCCGCCTCGACCCGGGCACCGGAGGTGTCGGTGGCGCCGGCGTCCTCGACCACCAGCGCTGCCGGCACCTGGTCCAGGCGGTCGTAGGGGTCATGGTTGGCATAGAGGTAGAGCCCGGCATAGAGCGTGGGAATCAGGGTCATCGCCAGCAGGGCGACCTTGGGCAGCCGGCCAGCGGTGAGCCGGCGCAGTTCGGTCAGTGCGATGCGCAGGGAGTTCACCGTGATGCCTCCTCGGGGCCGAGGGTGAAGACAGGTACGTCGGGTGGCAGGTCGACTGCGGCGCTGGCGGTGACCAGCACGCCGGACCCCTTGTCGGCCAGGGAGCGGGCTAGGTCCAGCCACTGGGTCGGGGGCAGGCCGTGGCGCTCGGGCAGGGTGAGCACCACGTAGCCGACGCCCGGGCGGCTGGCGGCCAACCGGGCAAGTGCCCCGATCCGGAGCGCGACGGGCACCTCGTCCATCGGGGAGTCGCGATGCCCGGCAAGTCCCTCATCGGCCAGCAGGCGGCGTACGTCGCTGCGTCGGGCCCGCTGCCCGGCCATTGCCATCTCCTCGCCCACGATCGTGTGCAGCGGGACGCCGTCGTCGGGTTCGGTGACCCCGGGGGCGTCCACGATCGCGACCGCCCGTTGCAGGGTGCCGGGTCGCTGGTCGCCGTCCAGGCTGACCTGCCCGACGTCCAGGGGCAGGCGTCCGGCCAGGGCGAGGGCCAGCGCGGTGTGGGCGCTGCCCGGTCCTCCGCGGACCACGGCCACCTCGCCGGGGTGCAGCGCCAGGGTGGTGCGGGGCAGCAGGGACTTCGAGCCCTGATGGACCTCTATGTCGTCGGCGTGGAGGCCGGCAATGGGGGACGGTTCGGACTCGGTCTCGGGCTTGGTCATGGCGTTCCTTCCGTGGCGCAGCACGAGTCAATCACCTGCGTTGGCCCCGCGGCGTACGGTCGAGGCATGTCACGCATTGCAATCATCGGTGGCCACGGCAAGGTGGCCCTCCATCTGGCCAGGATCCTGTCGGACCGAGGCGAGGCGGTCACGTCGGTCTTCCGCAACCCGGACCACGCCCACGACGTCGCGGCGACCGGGGCGACACCGGTCGTGGCCGACATCGAGACGCTCGACACGACGGGCATCGGCGAGCTGCTCGCCGGCCACGACGCCGTGGTCTTCTCGGCCGGCGCCGGTGGCGGGAACCCGGAGCGGACGTACGCCGTGGACCGCGACGCCGCGATCCGCGCGATCGACGCGGCGGGCGCGCAGGGTGTGGAGCGCTTCGTGATGGTCTCCTACTTCGGCGCCGGCCCCGACCACGGGGTCCCGGAGACCGTGCCGTTCTTCCACTACGCCGAGGCGAAGGCCGCGGCCGACGCACACCTGCGGGTCAGCGACCTGGCCTGGACGGTGCTCGGACCGAGCGGACTGACGCTGGAGCCCGCCACCGGGCTGATCGAGGTGGCCCCGGCGTCTGGTGGCAGCACCGTGTCGCGGGAGAACGTGGCGCTGGTGGCCGCGGCGGCGCTGGTGGACGAGTCCACGATCGGGCGCACCATCGAGTTCAACGACGGCACGGTGCCGATCACCGAGGCGCTCGCCGGCTGACGCGATCCCGGGGGATGCCCGGGGTACGGAGGGCTGGAAAAAAATAGAACAAGTTCCAGTGACCTTTGCCACATGGACTCGTTGGACGGATGTTGGCACTCCGTCCCTGTGAGGTCCCATGCCCAAGAACCGAACCGCTCCGAACGTCCGGACCCGGCTCAAGATTGCCGCTGCGGTTGCGCTCGCCCTGAGCGTGGCTGCCTGCGGCTCGCAACTCGACCCGGAGACGGTCGCCCAGGTCAACGGCACCAACGTGACTGGTGGCCAGGCCGGTGGTGGTGACAGCAACCTCGCCGGCGGCGGTGACGCCGGGGTGGTCGACGGCGGCGACCCGGCGGCGGGCGACCTGCCCGCTGACGAAGGCGGCGCCGTCGGGGGCGACTCCGGCCCGGCGGACGCGGGCGGGTCCAGCGGCGGGGGTGGTGGCAGCACCGCCTCCAGTGGCGGGGGAGGGACCAGCGGGTCCCCGTCCAGTGGCGCCAACTCGGCGGGCGGCGCAGGGCCCAAGGTGAGTTGTGACGGCTTCAAGAACCAGACCGGCATCACCAACGACAAGATCACCATCGCCAACGCGTCCGACATCTCCGGACCGGTGCCGGGCATCTTCTCCTCCGCCCAGGACGCCACCCGCGCCTACGCTGCGTATTTCAACGCCAACAGCAGTATCTGTGGCCGCAAGCTCGAGGTGCAATTGCTCGACAGTCGCACCGATGCCGGTGCCGACCAGCAGGCCTACGCCAAGGCCTGTGAGTCCGCCTTCGCGACGGTCGGCTCGATGTCGGCCTTCGACTCCGGTGGTGCCGCGACTGCGCAGAAGTGCGGCCTGCCCGACATCCGCTCCACCATCGTCAACCCGGAGCGCCAGAAGTGCACCACCTGTTTCGCGGCCCAGGCCGTGGACACCGGTGTGGTGCCGGATGCGATGGCCAAGTGGTTCGTCCAGAACTTCAAGGACGCCACCCAGCACGTGGCCGTCCTCTACATCGACGCAGGTGCCTCGCCGCCGAACGCGAAGGCGCAGGCCGCCGCCTGGGGAAAGGCAGGGTGGAAGGTCGACTACCTGCAGGGCATCAAGGTCGACGAGTTCAACTTCGCGACCTATGTCCAGCAGATGAAGAACAAGGGCATCAAGATGGTCCATTACCTGGGTCCGCTGGAGAACAGTGTGAAGTTGCAGCAGGCGATGAAGCAGCAGAATTTCAAACCGGATGTGATCTTCTTCGACGCCACCGCCTACGACGCCAAGTACGTCAAGCAGGCCGGAGACCTGGGCAACGGGGTCTACGTCTACATGAGCAACGACCTGTTCACGAACACCAAGAACAAGGAGATGCAGCTCTACATGGCGTGGCTGCAACAGGTGAAACCGGGCGCGGTGCCCAACTTCTACGGCCTCTACGCCTGGTCGGCCACCCGTCTCTTCGTGGAGCAGTCGCTGGCGCTGGGCGGAAACCTGAACCGGGCCAACCTGGTCGCTGGGCTGAAGAAGGTGGACAAATGGACCGCCAACGGCCTGCACGCGCCTTACGGGGTCGGCCCCGGCAAGGGAGCCAACTGCCAGAAGGTCATCCAGCTCAACAATGGCCAGTGGAAGCAGGTCTCCCCTGGCGACTACATGTGCGGAAGCATGATCCGGGGCTGACTGATGAGCTCGCTGTTCGCCTTCACGATCCTGGGACTCTTCACCGGCGCCGCCTATGCGATCGCCGCCAGTGGCCTGGTGCTCACCTACACCACCACCCGGGTCTTCAACATCGCCCACGGCGCCTTCGGCATGGTGTTGGCCTTCACCTTCTGGGACTTCTCGGTGCGCCAGGGGTTGCCGACGTGGCTGGCGCTGGTGCTGGTCCTCTTCGTGGTGGCGCCCGCCATCGGCTGGTTCATCTCGAAGTTCGTCACCAAGGGGCTCGGAGAGGGACCGGTCTCGGTGGCGCTGGTGGTGACGGTCGGGATGCTGGTCGGGCTCATCGGTGTTGCGCAGTACATCTGGCCCCCGGAGTCACGGGTCCTCGAGTCGTTCCTTCCTGAGCAGGGCTGGGCGCTTGGTGGCACCTATGTCACCGGTCACCAGGCGATCACCATCCTGCTCTCCGGCTTGGTCGCGATCTGCCTCTACCTGCTGCTGAACCGGACCCGGATCGGCACCGCGATGCGGGCCGCAGTGGACAATCCGGAGTTGCTCAAGCTCTTCGGCGGCAAGCCCGAAACCGTGGCCGCGCTCTCCTGGGCAATCGGCATTTCCCTGGCGGCACTGGCGGGCATCCTGCTCGCTCCGGTGGTGGGCCTGGAGTATTACCAGCTCACCCTGCTGGTGATCAATGCGTACGCCGCGGCGATGCTGGGTCGGCTGAAGAGCCTGCCCTGGACCTTCGTCGGGGCCATGACCCTGGGCATCCTCGAGTCGTACGCTGTCGCTTACCTGCCCACGGACGGGTTCTGGTCGGGCATCCGACCGGTGATCCCGGCGCTCTTCCTCTTCGTGGTCCTGGTCGCGATGCCACAGGCGCACCTGCGGATCGGCCAGGTGAAGGGGATCGTCTCGGCCCCGGTCCCTTCTCTGCAGAAGTCGCTGTCCTGGGGGATGGTCCTCTTCCTCCTGGTCGGCTGCCTGACGATGACCATGCCGGACTCGGACCTGCTCCTGGTCGGCACCGCCGCGACGTACGCGATCGTGATGCTCTCCCTGGTCCTGCTCACCGGCTATGGCGGCCACGTGTCGCTGGCCCAGTTCACCTTCGCCGGTGTCGGTGCGCTGGCCTACGCGAAGCTGGACATGCCGAACCTGACCGGACTGCTCCTGGCCGCGCTGGTCGCAGCAGCGGTCGGCGCGCTGGTGGCGGTGCCGGTGCTCCGGCTGACCGGGCTCTACCTGGCCCTGGCCACGATGGCGTTCGCGGTGCTGATGGAGAAGATGCTCTTCCAGGACGAGCGCGCCTTCGGCTACAACGGCGTACTGGAGGCCGGGCGCCTGGAGGTCTTCGGGCTCCAGTTCAGCTCGATCGGCGCCCACGTGATGGTGATGACGGCAGCACTGATCCTGATCTCGGTGGGACTGCTGGCGATGCGCCGGGGAGTGCTGGGACGGGTGTTGATCGCCATGCGCGACAGCCCGGCGGCGTGCGGCACCCTGGGCCTGGACATGCGCTGGTTCCGGGTTGGCCTCTTCGCGATGTCGGCCGGGATCGCCGGGATCGCTGGCGCCCTCTTCGCCGGCCTGCGCGGCACCATCGGGGCCACCGACTTCCAGTTCTTCAACAGCCTCACGCTGCTCCTGCTCGTGGTGGTCTTCGGGATGACCTCGGTCACCGGGGCCGTGCTGGGCGGAGTGGGCCTGATGCTGCTGCCCGTGCTGCAGAGCCAGCAGCCGGAACTGGCCGGGCTCTTCTTCGCCCTGCTCGGCTTCGGTGCGGTTGCCCTGGGGCGTGACCCGAACGGCCTCTCCAACCTGTTCTTCCGCTTCGGTCGCTGGCTGCGGGTGATGGCTGCACCGCACCTGAAGTTGCCGGTGCTGGCCTCGCGCGAGGAACTGGTCGCCGCCGGTGCCGAGCACGACGAGGAGTACGTCGACGACCCCCTGGTCGACGACCTGCTCGATGCCCCCGCAGGAGAGGAGCCCGCCCGTGTCACTCCTTGAGGTCGAGGACGTGGTGGTCCGCTTCGGCGGCGTCACCGCGGTCAACGAAGCCCGGTTCAGCGCCGAGGCAGGCCAGATCACCGGCCTGATCGGGCCCAACGGCGCCGGCAAGACCACGTGCTTCAACGTGATCACCGGGCTGCAGAAGCCCAACCAGGGCCGGGTCTGGTTCGACGGGCGCAACGTCACCAACACCCCCGTGCACCGGCGCGCGCACCGGGGGATGGGGCGGACCTTCCAGCGCCTGGAGGCGTTCGGGTCGCTGACCGTGCGCGACAACGTCAGGGTCGCCCGCGACATCGCCGGTGGCTTCACCGGGCTGTTCGGCTCGGCGAAGGGTGACGTCGACGCCCTCCTGGAGCGGGTCGGGATCAGCGCCCATGCCAACGAGCGCGCCGACTCGATCCCGACCGGGACCGCACGGCTGCTGGAACTGGCCCGCTGCCTGGCCCGCAACCCGCGGATGCTGCTCCTGGACGAGCCGTCCTCGGGGCTGGATGAATCCGAGACCGGGGAATTCGGCGACCTGCTGCAGTCACTGGTCGCAGACGGCGCGGCGATCTTGATGGTCGAGCACGACATGGACCTGGTGATGCGGGTCTGCGACGCGATCCACGTGCTCGACTTCGGCTCGGTGATCGCCTCCGGCGCGCCCGAGGAGATCCGCAACGACCCCAGGGTCCAGCAGGCCTACCTGGGCTACTCCGCCGACGACGAGCCCGAGGACAGGCAGGCCACGATGACAGATCTCGACGTGATCGGCGAGACCACGACGATCCCGGCGGTGCCGCGATGAGCATTCCCATCCTGGAAGTGATCGACCTGCACGCGGCGTACGGGCGGATCGAGGTGCTGCGTGGCGTCAACCTGTCCGTGCCCAAGGGGTCGGTGATGGCGTTGCTGGGCCCCAACGGTGCCGGCAAGTCGACGCTGGTCAAGGTGATCGGCGGCCAGAAGTCGGCGACCTCCGGCGACATCCACCTCGGCGGCGTACACGTCAAGGGCGCGGCGTCGGAGGACCTTGCCCGCTCCGGCCTGTGCACGATCCCGGAGGGGCGTTCGGTCTTCCCGAACCTCACCGTCGAGGAGAACCTGCGGTTGATGTCGTACGCAGGGGTGCCCACGGCCGCGATCCTGGAGACCGCCTATTCCTACTTCCCGCGGCTGCACGAACGCCGCAACCAGTTCGCCGGGACGATGTCCGGCGGCGAGCAGCAGATGCTGGCGATGGCCCGGGCGTTGACCTCGGACCCGGCGCTGCTGCTGCTCGACGAGCTGTCGATGGGCCTGGCGCCCCTCATCGTGGACGAGCTCTATGAATCGGTGCGCCAGATTGCCGAGAGTGGCGTGTCCATCCTGTGCATCGAGCAGTTCGCCCGGACCGCGTTGCGGGTCTCTGACTATGCAGCAGTGATGGTCGGGGGCCGGATCGTGGCCAGTGGCGAACCCGGGGAGATCAGCAAGACCATGGCAGACGTGATGCTCGGAGGTGCCGCATGAGTGCCCGTTCCACCCACCTGGCCGGTCCGCGTCGTCGACCGCGTGCACTGGCCGTCGCGGCCGCAGCAGGGCTGGTCGCCGCCGCGCTGCCGCTCGCCGCTTCGGCGCCCGCGCAGGCGGATGACGAGGCGCCCAGTGCCACCTTCGGTGGCTACGTCGCCACGACCAGCGCGACGCCACTGCGGATCGAGATCTATGAGCCGGCGCTCCCGATCCCGGCAGAGCCGCAGCTGGAGATGAAGGTGATGTACACCAAGGCCTACTCCGACTCCGGCACCAGCACCGGCCGGGCCAGTTACCTGTGGCCCGGTGACCCGATGGGTGAGGGAATCAAGACCTTCTTCGAGCAACTGGGCCTGCCCAGCGATCTGGTCAAGGACGGCTATCCGGTCCAGGTGAACAGCGCCTATCCGGCGGAGCCCGCCACGATGGCTGACGAGCCGATGCCGGGCCTGGTGATGCGGACCAGCTCGAAGGAGGGCAGCGCCACCGCGTCCGGTGGGTTCTCCAGCGACAGCGACGTGCAGCCGAAGGCCGAACAACCGTCTTCGGGCAGCGGCAATCCGCTCAAGGACCTGATCGACCAGTTGGCCGGCGGTCTCAGCAAGGGCGTCGGTGGCGGCGTACCCGCGGCGGAGCCGGGTGGGGACATCCCGGGCCTGCCGCCCGAGTTGGCACTCCTGGTCGACCTGGACGGCTTCACCGCCTCCAGTTCGGCGACCTCGTCGGGTGGCAAGGTGACGGCGACCTCGCGGTCCAACCTGGGGGAGGTCAAGCTGCTCTCCGGGCTGATCACGATCTCCGGGGTGGACCTGCGCTCGACCAGCACCAGCGACGGCACCAAGGGCACCAACAAGACGACCGCCGACTACGGGACGTTGACCCTGGCCGGCCAGAAGTTCGGGCTGGGGCCGGACGGCATCGAGGCCCAGGGCAAGAAGGTCGCCATCCCCGGCCTGAGCAGTGACCCGTTGAAGGCGCTTGCCCAGCTCGGGGTGCGGATCCTGATGCCGACGCCGACCCGCACGGTCGAGGGCGACCAGGCCAGTGCATCGGCGGAGGGCCTGCGGATCGAGATCGAGACCGAGCTGTTGCGCCCGGTCCTCTCCGCCCTGCCGGTGGGGCAACTCGCCGACCTGATCCCCGACGAGGCCGGGCCGCTCAAGGGGCTGGTCGGTGCCCTGTCCAGCCTTGCGCCGCGGGTGGTGGTGACCCTCGGCATGGCGGAGAGCAGTGTCGACACCGTTCCACCGATCGATTTGCCCGAGTTCGATGCAGGTGATGCCGACATGGCCTCACCGACTGAGGTGGGCGGCGGCGACGGTGGTGCCGGCGGCGTCGGCGGTGACCCCGGCTCGACCGGGGTGGACACCGGCGCTCCGGCCGGTGACGCGCCGGATGCACAGGGAGCGGTCGACGACCTGCCCGAAGCGATGCCGGTGAGTGCTTCGCCGGGCCTGCCCGCGCTCAACTCGATCCCCGGGATGCTGCTCTTCGGTGGCATCGCACTGGCTGCCGCGGTGGGCAGCTATTTCCGCAAGCTCGGCCTGCTGGCACTGGGTGCCGGGGCTCCCTGTCCGCATGGCCTGGACTCCGGCCTGCCCGACCTGAGGAAGATGTGAGATGACTGCAACGAGCTTGCCGCGTGCCGAGGCGCGATCTGGTGCCGCACCGTTGAAGGACAACCACTACGCGTTGTTGCAGACGGTGCTCTTCTGGGCCGGGGCAATCATGCTGCCCCTGGGCCTGGTGGTGATCGTCCTGGGTTGGTACGGCGCGGCGAACACGCCTTATCAGTACGACCAGCTCTCGTACCTGGTCTCCGGGGGCCTGCTCGGGCTGGGACTGACCTTCGTCGGCGGCTTCCTCTACTTCGGTGCCTGGCTGGCCCGGATCGCCGCCGACGGCCGGGAGTCGTCCAAGCGGCTCGCTGACACGTTGCTGGTGCTGGCCGATGTCACAGCGCGCTCGAGCGCGGTGGACTCTGCCGGCCTCGACGTCGGGGCGATCCCGGTGACCACCCGGGACGGCACCACGATGCACCGTCGCGACTGCTCCCTGATCGCGCACCGCGACGACCTGGTGCCGGTCGGGGAGAACAACCTGCACCTGTCGGTCTGCCGGGTCTGCAAGCCGGCTGCCTGACCGCCGAGGCGGCACGTGTTGACGCAGTACGACGCCGAGGCGGCACGTGTTGACCCAGTACGAGGGCGCCTCGCCCGTTCATCGGCCGGGATCTGCTCGATAGGTTGTCGGCCATGGCGAAACTTGCTCGGGAGAAGATTGCGCTGCTGCTGCGCGGGGACGACGAGACGGGATCATTCAGCGTTGAGACGTCGGCGCCAGCAGCCGGCGTGACGCTGTCGGTGGATGGGGTCGGCCCGGTGAAGCTCCCGGTGGGGGCACCGCAGGAACGGGCGCTGGTATCGGTCGCACGGCCAGCCATGTTCGGGCGGGGTGAGGAGACACTGACCGACACCTCGGTGCGTGACACCTGGGAGCTGACGGCCGATCAGGTGACCCTGGGTGGGGCATGGGACCAGGTCCTCGACGAAGTCCTGCTGGAGGTGCACGAGGGTCTCGGGCTGCCGCGAGGTGCGCGCCTTCGCGCCGAAATGCATGCACTCCTCGTCTATGGGCCGGACCAGTTCTTCGCGCCGCACCAGGATTCGGAGAAGGGCGACGAGATGGTGGCGACGCTGGTGGTGTCGTTGCCCTCAGTCCACTCGGGCGGCGAGTTGCTGGTGAGCCACGGTTCAGAGACCCGGTCGTTCCGACATTCTGATCGCGGGTCGATCGGTTTCGTTGCCTTCTATGCCGATTGCGTCCATGAGGTTCGCCCGGTCCGCTCGGGACGGAGGGTGACGTTGACCTTCAACGTGTTCCTCAGCCAGGAATCAGGGGCGATCGAGACCGATCCCGAGGAGGAGTTGGCGTCCTTGCTCAGTGAGCACTTCTCCACCCCGGTGCCGCGGCGCTGGTCGGATGAGTTGTTGCCCGCGCCCAACCGCTTGGTCGTGCTCCTTGACCACCAGTACAGCCAGCGGGGGTTGACCTCCGGTCGGCTCAAGGGACGTGATGTCGAGTGGGTGCGTCGCCTACGTGCGGCTGCTGATCGGGTCGGTGCACTGAGCGCTCTCGCCCTCGCCGAGGTGCATCAGACCTGGACTGCCGAGGAGGATCATCGTTCGTGGCGCCACACGTACGACGATACCGATGACTGGAACGTCGACGGTGCACCGGCGTACGAGGTTGGCGAACTGATCGAGGACGAGGTGTCGCTGGGGTGGTGGAAACGGTCCGGCACCGGCAGTGGGGAGCAGATCAGGCTCGGGGTCGACGAGAGCGAGGTCAGTGCCCTCACGCCGACGGCCTCGTTGGCGCCGTACCAATCCGAGTACGAGGGCTACATGGGCAACTATGGGAACACGCTCGACTATTGGTACCGCCGAGCCGCGATCGTGCTCTGGCCGGGTGAGCGGGATTTCATTGCGCGGGCCGAGGCTGACCTGCCCCAGGCGGTGCTGGAACTGGGTGCGCGGCTGAGCAGCATGGATGACCTCGAGCGTGCCCGGGCCGATGCCCGAGAGCTGGTCGGCCTCCTCGGAGCAGGCAACGCGGGCCCGCTTACTCCACTTCTGTCGATTGGCCACGCCGTGGATGACCCTGATCTCGCCCATGACCTCCTTGCCCGCCTCGGCGGCGAGGTGCTGGGCACCGAGCATGCGGTCGCACTCGCGACGACAGTTGAGCGGTATGGGAAACCTTGGGGGCGGCGCCTGATCGAGGCGTGGTTCCCGGTGGGCGGCTACCGGCGCGGGCCCTGGACGTGGGCGAGTGAGACCTTGCCCGGTCTTGCGCCAGCGCTGCGGGAGTCCGGCGCGGAGGACGTCGTCATCCATGTGTGCCGCCGGATCTGGGCCAGCATGGCGATCGCCATCAGCCTGGCCCTCGAGTTGGGGCCTCGCGCTCGGGCAGCGAGCATGGAACCGCTCGTCAGCCCGGCAGCGGCGCTCTTCGCGACGTCAGGTGATGAACAGGTCGGGGAGTTCGTCGGGACGCTCGCTGCGTACGACGACGGCGTACTCGATCTGGAAAGGCCGCTGCTGCGTCGCCTGGGCGCGGAAGCGCCGCGCGCGTTGGTCGAGGACGCCGTACGACGGCTGGAGATCGCGCTTGAGGCGCCGCCCCGCCTTGCCAATGACTGGTCGATCGCCTGGTCGGGCTGCGGTTGTGAGTTGTGCGAGGGCTTGCAGGCATTCCTGAGTGACCGCGATGAGACCGAGCTCGACTGGCCATTGCGGGCCGATCGGCGGCAGCACATCCACCAGCGCATCGACGCGGCCGAACTCCCCGTCACGCATCGCACGATCCGCAAGGGCAGCCCCTACGTGCTGCGCCTTACCAAGGATCCTCGCCTCCATGAGATGGAGGGGGAACAGCGTCGCCGGGCAACCGTCGACCTGGCGTGGCTGCGCAGTGAGTCGTGACCGACCACCAACGCGGCCGGCGTATCACTTGCGCGCGAAAGCAGTGAAGCCTTTCCGGCACCAGGTGCCGGAAAGGCTTCACACTGGTGTCGAGGAATGCGCCTGTCAGGCGCGGCACATGATCGCGTCTCCGTCTCCGTGGCCGTGGCTGGGGTCAGGGCCCGAGGGTCCCGATGGGGATGACGTGTACGCCGTCCGGGCGGAGGCCACCGGCCCCGGTGCTGGTGATGACGCCAAGGCAGGACGGCTCGCCTTGCCGACTCGACCGTTTGCGGATTTCTTATCTGACCTTTTGCGGGCCCAGCCAGATGGTTGCGACACCGTCGCAACAATCTCCCTCCCCGCCCGCCGTCGCTTGGACTGGGGGAGGAGATCAGTGCTCTCGACCTCATCCCGCCCGGGTGTGCTCAGGGGCTCCCGTGCCGCCTCGGCCAGCGTCATGCGTTGCTCCTCCCAGGCGAGCAGCGTGGACTTCCTGCGTGCTGCCAGTGCGGCCACCCCTCCTAGTCTGGAGCCATGGCGAATCGACTGGCCTCGGCGACGAGTCCCTACCTGCTCCAGCACAAGGACAACCCGGTGGACTGGTGGGAGTGGGGCGACGACGCATTCGCCGAGGCGCGGCGCCGCAACGTCCCGATCCTGCTGAGCGTCGGGTACGCCGCCTGCCACTGGTGCCACGTGATGGCGCACGAGTCGTTCGAGGACGAGGCCACCGCGGCGTACCTGAACGAGCACTTCGTCAACATCAAGGTGGACCGCGAGGAGCGGCCCGACGTCGACGCGGTCTACATGGGTGCCACCCAGGCAATGACCGGCCACGGCGGCTGGCCGATGACGGTGGTGCTCGACCACGACGGCAACCCGTTCTTCGCCGGCACCTACTTCCCCGACCAGCCCCGGCACGGCAGTGCCAGTTTCCGCCAGGTGCTGGAGGCGCTGGTCGACGTCTGGGCCAACCGCGTGGACGACGTACGCCGGGCAGCGACGGAGATCCGCGACCACCTGCAGGCGGCCGCGCGCCTCGAGTCAGGGCGGATCGGCGAGGAAGTGCTCGGCGCCGCGGTGAAACGACTGGCCAGCGAGTTCGACGGCCAGAACGGCGGCTTCGGGGGAGCGCCGAAGTTCCCGCCGGTGATGGTGCTCGACTTCCTGCTGCGCCACCACCGGCGGACCGGTGACGAGATCGCCCGGCGGATGGTCGACGCCACCTGCGTGGCCATGGCGCGCGGTGGGATCTATGACCAGATCGGTGGCGGCTTCGCGCGCTATTCGGTCGACGCGGGGTGGGTGGTGCCGCACTTCGAGAAGATGCTCTACGACAACGCCCAGTTGCTCGGCCTCTACGCCCGCTGGGGCGGCAACCGCGTCGCCGAGGAGACTGCGGACTTCCTGCTCCGCGAACTGCGCACGCCCCAGGGCGCCTTTGCCTCCGCGCTGGACGCGGACAGTGAGGGCGTCGAGGGGAAGTTCTATGCCTGGACGCCGGCGCAACTGGTCGAGGCGCTGGGGGAGGAGGACGGCGCTTGGGCAGCCGAGGCGTTCACCGTGACCGAGGCGGGCACCTTCGAGCACGGCTCCTCCACCCTGCAGTTGCGCACCGACCCGGACGACCTGGCCCGCCTGGCACAGGTCAAGGCCAGGCTGCTGGCAGCTCGGGAGGAACGGGTCCGCCCCGAGCGCGACGACAAGGTGGTCGCGGCCTGGAACGGCCTCGCGATCACCGGGCTCTGCGAGGCAGGCACGCTGCTGCGCAGGCCCGGGTACGTCGCAGCCGCGGCCACCGCGGGCCAGTTGCTCTGGGACCTGCACCTGGTCGACGGCCGGCTGCGGCGGGTCTCGCGCGATGGTGTCGTCGGGCGCCATGCCGCGGTGCTGGAGGACCTCGGCTGCGTCGCCTCCGGCTTCCTCTCCCTGGTCCAGGCCACCGGCGATGCGGTGTGGCTGGAGCGGGCGCGGGTGCTGCTCGATGACGCACTGGACCGGTTCCGGGCCGACGACGGTGGCTTCCACGACACGGCGTACGACGCGGAGGAACTCATCTCCCGTCCCCGCGAGATCTCCGACAACGCGAGCCCGTCGGGGCAGTCGGCGATGGTGCACGCCCTGGCCACCTATGCAGCGATCACCGGCTCCGGGCCGCACCGCACGGCGGCCGAGGAGGCGCTGGCGGTGCTGGCCACCGTTGCCGAGCGGGCCCCGAGGTTCGCTGGCTGGGCGCTGTCGGCGGCCGAGGCGATGCTCGAGGGTCCCGAGGAGATCGCCGTCATCGGTGCTCCGGGAGCAGCCCGGGATGACCTGGAACTGGCCGCCCGGCGGCGCCACGGAGCCGTGGTCGTGGTTGCCGAGCCAGGGCGTGACGACATCGCGCTGCTGATTGGCCGCACCGAGGTCGACGGCCGCCCGGCGGCGTACGTCTGTCGCGACTTCGTCTGCGCGCGCCCGGTCACCGACCCGACGGCACTGTGACCGGACCGGGTCAGCGCAGGGAGTACGTCGCGAGCGAGACGCCGACGTAGTGGGTGACGAAGGCCAGGATGGTGAAGGTGTGGAAGATCTCGTGGAACCCGAACCAGGTCGGTGCCGGGTCGGGACGCTTGAGGCCGTAGACCACGCCGCCGAGGGTGTAGAGGACACCGCCGGAGGCGACCAGGACCAGGGCGCTGACCGCGATCCCGGTGTTGAACTTGCCCGCGCCCTCGATGAACTGCGGGATGAAGAAGACGGCTGCCCAGCCGAGTCCGATGTACATCGGGGTGTAGAGCCAGCGGGGCGCGTCGGTCCAGAAGACGCGGAAGAAGACGCCGCCGATGGCGCAGGTCCAGACCACTGCCAGCAGGGTGATCCGGGCGCCGCCCTCCAGGAAGAGCACGGAGAACGGGGTGTAGGTGCCCGCGATCAGGATGAAGATGTTGGCGTGGTCGAAGCGACGCAGGAACGCCCAGGTCTTCGGGGACCAGGTGCCCCGGTGATAGATCGCCGAGACGGTGAAGAGGATCAGTGCGCTGATCGCGAAGACGGTCGAGGCGATCCGGGTCTCCGTGGTGGGGGAGAGCACGATCAGGACGATGCCGGCCGCCAGGGCCAGCGGCGCGGTGCCGGCGTGGAGCCAGCCGCGCAGCTTGGGCTTGATCTGGGCGATCTTCTCCTGGGCGCGGTCCACCGCCTCGTCGAACCGGTTCTGCACGATCTCGTTCATGGACCATAAGTTACGGCACCGTAGGTTGAGTTCGCACCTCCTGAGAGGAAACTCACCGCGAAGAGTGGCGTGGCAATCTCCCGGGTCCTGCTGGTCAGCGGCGCTAGCATCGACGTGTGGCAGATCTGAAGCGGGCGATCAGGCGGGTGCTCTACCCGGCGTACGAGGCACGGGTCGTCAAGTTCCTGCCGCAGGACAAGTTGCCCAAGCACGTCGGCGTGATGCTGGACGGCAACCGGCGCTGGGCCAAGGCGGTGGGCGCCGACACCGCCCAGGGGCACCGCGCCGGAGCGGCCAACATCGAACCGCTGCTCGGCTGGTGCGAGGAAGTCGGCATCGAGGTGGTCACCCTGTGGCTGCTCTCCACGGACAACCTGAACCGGCCACCCGATGAACTCGCGGCGTTGCTGCCGATCATCGAGGAGGCGGTCGCCTCCCTGGCCGACCAGAAGCGCTGGCGGCTGCACCCGGTCGGCGCGCTCGACCTGTTGCCGCAGGAGACCGCCGAGCGGCTCAAGCAGGCTGCCGAGGAGACCCGTGAGGTGGACGGCATCCTGGTCAACATCGCGGTCGGCTACGGCGGGCGGCAGGAGATCGCGGACGCCGTCCGCTCATTGCTCGCCCAGGCTGCGGCCGACGGCACGCCCCTGGAGGAACTGGCCGCGAGCGTCAGTGTCGACCTGATCGGCGAGCACCTCTACACCAAGGGCCAGCCCGATCCCGACCTGGTGATCCGTACCTCGGGGGAGCAGCGGCTCGGTGGCTTCCTGCTCTGGCAGAGCGCGAAGAGCGAGTTCTACTTCTGCGAAGCCCTGTGGCCCGACTTCCGCAAGGTCGACTTCCTCCGCGCGATCCGGGCGTACGCCGAGCGGGAACGTCGCTTCGGCGCCTGACGCGCCGCGCAACGCCGCGGGCGTACCACGCGGTCCCGGCGACACCGAGATGTCATCCAACGGTCGCCCCCCGTTCGGGCGTGTCGCCCGAATCGCGGTGCCCGGCGGCGTACGTTCGGTGCACCGGCGAGTGGGGAAGCTCGCCGCACCAGGAGGCCGCTCGTGAGGCATCACGATCCGAGGACAGACACCACGGTGACTGTCGTGCGAGGGAGCCGGCACTCCGGCTTGCGGCGCACCTCCCGGTCCGACAGTTCGAGTTAGGGCCGGGGCGGGAGTGCGCGCGCCGGTTCATGAGGTGAGACCCGTGGACAACGAGAAGCAGCCCGCGCCCCGCACCTACGTGCTCGACACCAGCGTCCTGCTGGCCGACCCGGGTGCGATCAACCGCTTCGAGGAGCACGAGGTGGTGCTCCCGGTCGTGGTGATCACCGAGCTGGAGGGGAAGCGCCACCACCCCGAGCTCGGCTACTTCGCCCGCTCGGCCCTGCGGATGCTCGACGAGCTCCGGGTCACCCACGGGCGCCTGGACACCCCGATCCCGGTCGGCGACCTGGGCGGCACGATCCGGGTCGAGCTGAACCACACCGACCCGGCCTCGCTGCCCAGCGGCTTCCGGCTGGGGGACAACGACACCCGGATCCTGGCCGTGGCGCGCAACCTGGCCAACGAGGGCGCCGACGTCACCCTGGTCTCCAAGGACCTGCCGCTGCGGATCAAGGCGTCCGCGGTCGGGCTCGACGCCCAGGAATACCGGGCGGAAGGGGTCGCCGAGTCGGAGGCCGGGTGGACCGGGATGGCCGAGATGGAGCTGGCCGGAGACCAGGTCGACGAGCTCTACGAGGACGGCGTACTCGACCTCGACACCGCCCGTGACCTGCCCTGCCACACCGGCCTGGTGCTCCTCTCCGAACGCGGTACGGCGCTGGGTCGGGTCGGCCCCGACAAGCAGGTGCACCTGGTCCGCGGAGACCGCGAGGCCTTCGGCGTGCACGGCCGCTCTGCCGAGCAGCGGATCGCCCTGGAGATGTTGCTGGACCCCGAGGTCGGCATCGTCTCCCTGGGTGGCCGGGCCGGGACCGGCAAGTCCGCGATGGCGCTCTGCGCCGGCCTGGAGGCGGTGCTGGAGCGCAACCAGCACAAGAAGGTCGTCATCTTCCGCCCCCTCTTCGCTGTCGGCGGCCAGGAACTGGGCTACCTGCCCGGCTCGGAGAGCGAGAAGATGTCGCCGTGGGCCCAAGCGGTCTTCGACACCCTCGGCGCGATCACTTCGCGCGAGGTGATCGAGGAGGTGCTCGACCGCGGCATGCTCGAGGTGCTGCCGCTGACCCACATCCGCGGTCGCTCGCTGCATGACGCCTTCGTCATCGTCGACGAGGCCCAGTCGCTGGAGCGCAACGTGCTGCTCACTGTGCTGTCGCGGATCGGGGCCAACTCCAAGGTGGTGCTCACCCACGACGTCGCCCAGCGCGACAACCTGCGCGTCGGACGCCATGACGGCATCGTGGCCGTGGTCGAGAAGCTCAAGGGACACCCGCTCTTCGCCCACGTCACGCTGACCCGCTCCGAGCGGTCCCCGATCGCGGCGCTGGTCACCGAGATGCTGGAGAACGTCACGATGTGACCGGTCTCGCGTGACCGCTGGGGTGGGCGAGTCGGGTGTGGCTGATGTGACTCGACTCGCCCGTCCGCGGTGGGGTGTCGGTTTGCCTCGCCCTGCCGCGTCAGGCACAGTGGTCCGTGATCTTTCCGTGACCTGCTGTGTCCTGTGGGGGGAAGCGCGCTGGCACGGATCGCCTCCTGTCCTCAACCCGTGGGTCTCCCTTGTCAAAGCACCAGAAGTACACGCCCAAGCACCGGGTGGTCCGTGAACCACGCCTGCTGAACGCCAAGCGCTTCGCCGTTTCCGGCGCGCGCAGGTCCGTGGTCTTCTCCTCGGTTGCCGTTGCCGCCACCGGTGCGGTCGTGGGTGCTGGCGTGCTCCAGGGCACCGACAAGGTGCAGATCACCGCGGCTGCCTCCGACATCGCCTCCACGCTCCCCGAGATCGCACTGGCTGCCGAGCCGGCCGACGCCGACGTCCCCGAGCGGTCCCAGCAGGTCTCCCGCTCGGACCGGCGTACCGACAGTGACGCGCTGAAGGCGGCCCAGCTCGAGTCGACCACCACCGAGGCCAACGTGGTCACCCGCACCGAGGACGCCTCGGACGCCGACCCGCGTGACATCGCCCGCCTGTTGCTGCCCGAGTATGGCTTCAGCGACTCCCAGTTCACCTGCCTGGACAAGCTCTACATCTCCGAGAGCAACTGGCGCGTCGACGCCGACAACCCGACCTCGTCGGCCTACGGCATCCCGCAGGCACTGCCCGGCAAGAAGATGGCCTCCGAGGGCGCCGACTGGGCGACCAACCCGGTGACCCAGATCCGCTGGGGCCTGCGCTACATCCAGGACCGCTACGGCACCCCGTGCGCCGCCTGGTCCTTCAAGCAGGGCCACAACTGGTACTGAGCCGATGACGCTGTGCCGATGACCGTGGCCGACCTGGCGGTCGAAACCCGTCTCGTCCTGCTCGCCGGAGGATTCGTCTTCGTGTGGGCGCTGGCGCTCGGCGTCGTGAAGTACGCCCAGATCTCGCGCTCCCCGCAGGCCCAGGCCCACATCTACATCGACATCGCCCACCGGGCCGCGCTGATGTATTCATTCGCGATCCTGCTGATCGCGGTCTTCGCCGAGCTCAGCGACTGGCCCACCGTGGTCGACCTGGCCGCGGCCTTCGTGCAGATCTTCTTCTTCGTCGCGGCGATCGCCTCGTACACGTGGCACGGCCTGCGCCGCGACACCGACAACCAGCTGCGCCACCCCTCGGGTGCCCTGACCGGCTTCATGATCGCCCTGATCATCGGTGAGATCGGCGGCTTCGTTGTGCTCCTGGCCGGGTTCGTGCACGCCTGGGCCTGAGCAGCCCAGCGCCCGTCAATCGGACAGGCGCTTCTTCTGGACCTTGCCCATCTCGTTGCGCGGCAGCGACGCCACGAAGCGCACCTCGCGCGGGCGCTTGTGCGCCGACAACTCGCTCCCGACGTACGCCGTCACCTCGGCGCTGGTTTCCGCCGCCAGCGCAGGGTCGTCGAGCACGGCCGCGGCAGCGGGCACCACGAAGGCGACGATGCACTGGCCCAGGTCGGCATCCGGCATGCCGATGATCGCGCACTCGGCCACGTGGGGATGCCCGAGCAGCACGGACTCGATCTCGCCTGCCCCGATCCGGTATCCACCGGACTTGATCAGGTCCACTGATTCACGCCCGACGATGCGGTGCCTCCCCTCCGGGTCGATCACGGCGACGTCTCCCGTGCGGAACCAGCCGTCGTCGGTCCATGCCTCTGCGGTGGCGTCGGGCCGGTTCAGGTAGCCGGCGAAGACGGTGGCCCCGCGCACCTCGAGCCGCCCGACGGACTCACCGTCGTGGGGGACCGGGGCGCCGGACTCGTCATGCAGGCGGGTCTGCACCCCCGCGAGCGGCGTCCCCACCCAGCCAGCGCGCGGGGCGCCGTCGGCACGGGTGGCCACGGTGATCAGGGTCTCGCTCATACCGTAGCGCTCCGCGATCCGGTGGCCGGTCAGTTCGCGGATCCGCTCGAAGACCGGCGTCGGCAGGCCGGCGCTCCCGGAGACGAGCAGTCGCGCCCCGCGCAGGGCGGCGGCGTGCTCGGGCGCCTCGGCAATCCGCGACCAGACGGTGGGTACGCCGAAGAAGACGGTGGCACCCCCGGCTGCGGCCGCGGCGTACGCCTCCGGGCCGGGACGACCGGTGTGGATCAGGCCGGAGCCGGCGCGGAGGGCACCGAGGACGCCGAGGATCAGCCCGTGCACGTGGAAGAGCGGCAACCCGTGGGCCAGGACGTCGTCGGCGGTCCAGGCCCAGGCATCGATCAGGCCGTCCAGGCCCGCCCGGATCGCGCCATGGGTGAGCAGCACGCCCTTGGGGGCTCCCGTGGTGCCTGACGTGTAGAGGACCAGCGCGACCCGGTCCCCGGGCACCGCGTCGAGGTACGCCGCGTCGATGCGTGCAGGGTCGAGGTGCGCCGGCTCCGTGGCGGCAGCGACGGTCGTGGTGTCCACGGGGATGACCCCAAGGCCGTGCGGGTCCGCCGGTGCCGCGCCCAGCCAGGCGTCCGGGGTGGAGTCGGTGAGGATGTGGGCGAGTTCGCGGGCCCCGGAGTCCGGCGGCACCGGGACCACTTCGACCCCGGCACGCAACGCGCCGACCACGGCCACCACCGTCTCCATGGTGGGCCGGGCCAGCACCGCGACCCGGCGCCGACCGGAGAGCATGCCGGCCACGCGCGCGGCCGCGGCGTACACCTCGGCGTGGCTGAGCGTGGTGCTGGCGACCGTGATCGGGTGGCGGGGGCCCAGTGGTACGTCGTCCGGGCGGGGCCGTTCACTGGGGTTGATCGTCTGCTCCGCTGGTGAGTTCGCGAGCAGTGCCGAGGGCGAGATCGAGGGCATCGAGGTCACCATTGGGGGCCAGTTCGATTTCGCCGGCCATCAGTTCGCGGCGTGCCGAGGCCTCCAGTTCCCGCTCGGCGGCGACCAGAGCGACCGCCTTGGCGGAAGTCCGGTAGACCCAGGTCCGGGCCGTGGCCTGTTCGGGTGTGTCCTGGTGGCCCGGTTGTGCCTCGGCGCGGGCCAGGGACTGGACCAGGGTGCGCATCCGGTCCTCGTTGACGGCTACCGCTGCGCGGGCCTGCGCGGCGCCGTCGAGTTCCTCCAGTCGGCCAGTGGCCCCCACCCAGTCGGACCAGGCATCTGCCAGCCCGCCGCGGAGCACCAACCGGTGCTCGCGCTGGCCAGCGACCAGCGCCCGGGCATCGTGCGCCGCCAGCCCGAGCGTCGGCACCAGCAGTGCCCACAACACGATCTTCGCCGCGAGCGGGCCGACCACCACGCCGAGGACGACCAGCAGTGGTGCCACCAGCGCCAGGGAAATCGCCAGTCGGGCGCCGAGGACGGTACGCCGCCGGTCCCACGCCGGTGCCCGGTGGTGGGCGAGGGCAGGGTGGGGGAGGGACACCCGCGACGTCCGGGAGCGCTGGTAGCGCCGTAGCGCCGCCTCCTCCGGCGAAACCGCAGCAGTGTCGCCACGCAACTCGGCGGAGTCGCGGGTCCAGCGCTCGACGCGGCGGTCGTGGGCGCCGGCTCCGGGATCGGGATCGGCAGCCATGGGCTCAGTGTAGGCGCTGCACCCGGGTCCGGTGGTCGCCGGCATTGTTGCCGTTGATCGACCTCCGCTTCGTGCCGCGGACTTCGTCCACCTTGTGGTCCTGGCCGGTCACCGGCTGGGCGTCGATCAGCGTCTCGGTCTCGAACGCATGCGACTTGTCGATGTTGCGGTAGAAGCGGAACAGCATCCAGTACACCCCCGCTGCTCCGGCAGGACCCAACAACAGCAGGACCCACGGGGTGTCGGACTCCGACGACGCCTGTGCGACCAGGTGGGCCGCCTCGATCACCATGGTGTTCATGAGACCGCCAGGATCGCGACGGCGATGCCCTCGAGCACCGTTCCGGAGGCCAGCGCGGCCAGCGCCAGTCGGCCGTGCGAGACGGGGACGCTGCCCATGGTCTCGCCAGTGCGGCCATTGACCGCGATGTAGTGGACCATCGCCCGTCCCTTGTCCTCGTGGTAGAAGGAGTAGAGCCACACCGGCAGGTACATCGACACCCACCGGGTGCCGTGGACGGTCAGCCGTTCGGCCTCCCAGCGCACCCCGCGGTCATAGCGCCGGATGGAGTCGCGGACCTGGGAGCGGGCGATCGAGAGCAGTTGGTGCTCCAGGGCCGGGACCAGTGCCTCGACGTCTTGGTCGCGGCGCTCGGAGGTGTAGCCGACCAGGTAGTTGGCGTTCCACTGCACGGCGTTCTTGGTGTCGAACGGGAGGATCGTGTTGATCACGTTGTTGGTGTTCACGAACGCGGTCATGTCGGCCCGCTCGGCCGACGACTCCAGGGTCAGGTCGTCGACGGTGAAGCTGACGCTCCGGTCCACCCGATAGACGTCCGCGTCATACACGGTCTCCTTGTCGTCCCCGCTGCCCCGGGTGTAGCGACGGGTCTGCACCTCGCCGTGGCCGTGGACGTCGGCACTGACGTTGCCGTCGACCACCATGTAGGGCAGGTAGACGCCGACCACGTTCTCCGGCGTGAACTCGGAGATGAACTGCCGGTGGGCGAACGTCTTCCGCTTGTCCGCGAAGGCGCGGATGTGCTCGACGGCCTGGTCTCGGGTGATGCTGAACGGGAGGACTGCGTCGGGGACCGCGCCGTTCGGCACCTGCTGGTTGACGGTGAGCACGTGGCGACACCAGTGGCACCGCGAGGACGTCGCCTCGGCCGTGTTCACCACCACTTCGGCGCCGCAACCCGAGCATTTCATCGTCAACATGCCCGCGTCGGCGTCGATGGTGCCGGCGCCCGAGGCGACCGTGGTGCCGGTCAGGTCGCTCAGCGCCACCTCGTCGGCGACGATGCCCTCGATCTGTGTCTCCGCCCATTCGTGCCGGCAGAAGAGGCAGATCAACATGCCGGTGGTGACCCGCAACTGGATCTCGGTCGCCCCGCACTTGGGGCAGCGGTTGACCCCGTCGTGCATCCGTTCGTTGGCGGTGTTGATCACCGCCTCACCGGACGGCTCCGGGGTGGCGTACCCCGGAACCTGTCCGTGGGGTGGGATCTGGCCGTGCGGTGGAGCCGGGGCGTCCGCGGGGACGCCACCCTCCGGCGCAACAGGTGTATCGGTCATGGAATGCTCCCCGCCTAGAGGCCCAGCGCCTTGGCCTTCGCGGCGTCGTAGTCCTCCTGGGTGATCAGGCCCGCGTCCAGCATCTGCTTGGCCTTGGTCAGGGTCGCCATCGGGTCGTCGGCTGCCGGTGCCGGTGCCGGTGCCGGTGCGGCGGCCGGTGCCGCTGCCGGCTGTGCGGGCGGGGCCTGGGTCGACTGGGCGCCGACACCCGGAACCGGCTGCTGCAGTCCGCCGAGCCCGACCGAGCCCGCGGCGATGCCCATCCCCATCATGCCGCCGGGGCCGGCATTGGCACCGGCCTGCTCGAAGCCCGAGGCGACGGAGGCCTGCAGGTTGGAGTTGCCGCGGGCACCGGAGAGCGCGTCGGCGCGCTGCACGTTGCGCAGCAGCTCACGGGTGGCCTCGTCGTACTCGATCGAGATGATCGCGGTGGAGACGATCTCCAGTCCGCGGCCCGAGCTCCACGAGTAGTTCTGCTCGACCGCGGCCGAGAGGCTCTGCGCGAAGCCGATCGAGTCCTGCTGGATCTTGGTGATCCGGTTCCCCTTCGAGGGATCATTGGTGTACATCGAGAACGCGGGCGCCAGCGAGCCGACGACCTCATTGAAGAGCTGGGCGGCGGCGTCATTGTCGACGTCGGTGAAGTCGAAGACCTTGCCGGGCTCCAGGTAGGACGCCGGGACGAACGCCTTGATGAAGAGGATCGGGTCGACGATGCTCAGGGTGTAGGTGCCGCGGGTGACCGCTCCCACCTGGGCGTTCATGTAGGCGTCGTCCCAGTAGATCTCCGACTGGGTGCCGAAGCGGTTGTTCGGCAGTTCCTTGAGACTGACGAAGTAGGCGCGCTGCTGGGCGCTGGGCCGACCGCCGAACTTGAAGCGCTCCCACGAGGTGGTGACCAGCGGGCTGACGAGGCCGTTCCCGGCGAAGATCGACTGGGAGTCCTGGGCCTCGGAGTTCCACTCATAGGCGCCGGCCTCTGCGGCGAAGCCGGTGATCGCGCCGTCCTGCATCAGGACCAGGCCATAGCCCTCGGGGACCATGATCTTGCTGCCGTTGGTGATCACACCGTCGGAGCCCTTGGTGTTCGACCCACGCCCGGCGTTCTCACCCCGGGCCACGGCGGAGAACAGTGCCGCCGTGGGCGCGAGACCGTTGGGGACCGTGTAGAAGTCCTTCCACTGGTCGGCCAACGTGCCGCTGACGGCGCCGATCGCTGCCTGAATGAGTCCCATGGTTGCCCCTTGCTCTCGCGATTGAACAGGATGGTTTCCACCCTAGTGGTGCACACTCCTTCCCGCAGGCGGTTTCGCGAAACGTTGCCAGCGCCCGCAACCCCGCGCGGGCGCCAGCGGTGGTCAGGGGCGCGTCATCGAGGCGACGTCCAGTGCCTCGTCCAGCTCATCGACGGTCAACGAGGCGCCGTCGGCACGGTCGGGCGAGGTGAAGCCCATCGCGATGACCGTCTCCCGGATCGTCCGGCCCTTGGCGAGTGCTTCCTTGGCAACCTTCGCTGCGTTCTCATAGCCGATGTGCTTGTTCAACGGAGTGACCACCGAGGGGGAGGACTCCGCATAGCGCCGCATCCGCTCCACGTCGGCGGTGATCCCGTCCACGCACCGGTGCGCGAGCAGGGTGGAGGAGGTGGCCAGGATCCGGATCGACTCCAGCAGGTTGCGCGCGATCATCGGCAACATCACGTTCAGCTCGAAGTTCCCGGCCGCACCACCGGTCGCGATCGCCGCGTCGTTGCCGATCACCTGGGCGCAGACCTGGAGCGTTGCCTCGGGGAGCACCGGGTTCACCTTGCCCGGCATGATGCTCGACCCGGGCTGCAGGTCGGGCAGGTGGATCTCGGCCAGCCCGGTGGTGGGTCCCGACGACATCCAGCGCAGGTCGTTGCAGATCTTGGTCAGCCCGACGGCGTACGTGCGCAGCACGCCGCTCAACTCGACCAGCGAGTCGCGCGTGGACTGTGCCTCGAAGTGGTTGCGCGCCTCGGTGAAGGCGAGGCCGGTCAGCGTGCCGAGCTCCGCGATCACCGCGGACGAGAAACCGGGGGGCGTGTTGATCCCGGTGCCGACCGCGGTGCCACCCAAGGGCACCTCCAGGACGCGGGGGAGGACCGCCTCCAGTCGCTCGTGTGCATAGCGGACGGTGGCGGCGTACCCACCGAACTCCTGGCCCAGCATCACCGGCGTGGCATCCATCAGGTGGGTGCGCCCGGACTTCACGTGGTCGGCGAACTCGCCGGCCTTTGCCTCCAACGAGGCGGCCAGGGTGTCCAGTGCCGGGAAGAGGTCCTCGACCACTGCCATCCCGGCAGCGACATGGATCGAGGTCGGGAAGGTGTCGTTGCTGGACTGGCTGGCATTCACGTGGTCGTTGGGGTGGACCTCGACCCCGGCACGGGCCGCCAGCGAGGCGAGCACCTCGTTGGTGTTCATGTTGGAACTGGTCCCGGAGCCGGTCTGGAAGATGTCGATCGGGAACTGGTCGTCGTGCCTGCCGTCGGCGACCTCGGCGGCGGCCGCCGTGATCGCCTGGGCCTGCTCGTCGGTGATCACCCCGAGTCCGGCGTTCACCCGGGCGGCGGCCAGCTTGACCAGGGCAAGGGCCCTGATGTGGCGCGGCTCGAGGACCGAGCCGCTGATCGGGAAGTTCTCGACGGCGCGCTGGGTCTGGGCCCGCCACAGGGCATCGGCGGGCACCCGGACCTCGCCCATGGAGTCGTGTTCGATGCGGAAGTCAGTCATGGCATCGACGGTAGTCCGTTGCTCAACGCCGGGCGACGTAGAGCCAGTACTCCTCCTCGCGCCCCTGCAGCAGTACGTCGTGGCGCACCGCTTCCGCGTTGCCGAAGACCCCACGCAGGTCCGCCTCCAGTTCCGGTGCGGCTGCTGCCGACCAGATGACCAGGGCGCCTGCCGTGACGGCGCGGGCCGCGGCGAGGAAGGGGCGTCGATAGAGCGCGGCGTTGGTCTGGTGCACCAGGTAGCCCGGGCCGTTGTCGACGTCGAGCAGCACCACGTCGTACGGCGCCCCGGTCGCCTCGGCGATGGCGCGGGAGACATCATTGACCACCACCTGGAGCCGGTCGGCAGCCAGCAGTCTCGGCCCGTGGCCGATCGTCCCGTCGCGCATCCAGTCGACCAGTGCCTGCTCGATCTCGACCACGGTGCACGCCTCGACCCGCGGATCGGCGAGCACCTCGGCGGTGGTGAAGCCCAGGCCCAGGCCACCGACCAGGACCCGCCGCGGTTCGGGGACCACTGCCAGGGCGGCGGTGGCCATCGCCCGCTCCGAGCCGGTCTCCAGCGTGTCCATCACGAAGATCCCGTTGGCCCGCAGTTCCAGCACCGGGTTGGCGCCCGGCGAGCGTCGCTCGCGCAGCACCAGTTCCCCGCGGGGCGACTCGTGGCGGGCGATCTCGACGTACTCCACTGGCTCGTCCATCCCGTCCATCACCCGTGCCACCGCCAGGTCCGGGAGCCGTCCTCGCCGGCCCACAGCGCCAGGCGGCGCGGCTTGCCACGGCGTACGCCGTCGAGGAGGAGCGTGCCGCGGACGGGATGCGCGGCGGACTGCGTGCCGTCGGGGCGTGCCGCGTACAGCGAGCGTCCCTTCCCGACCCGGTCCGCCCGCACCTGCCCGGCCGCGTCGATGATCGTGAACCCGGGCGTGCCGGGGTGGCCGACGGTGTGGTGGGCGAGGGGGCGCCAGGTGCCGTCCAGTGCCGCGGTGAGAATGCGGCGTTGGCGCACCATGGCGCGCAGGCAGAATGCGCCGAGGAGGGCCAACCCGGCCAGCGCACCGCCCATGCTCAGCCACATCGCCAGCGGGGACTGGGTCTGGGGTTCACCGGAGGTGGCCCAGACCTCGACCTCGTCGCCGACCTCCCACCGGGTGCACAGATCCGTGTGGCCCGACACCTGCTGGCCGTCCTCCTCCCAGGTCAGCGTGTAGTCGTGCCGATGGCGGCGGGTGCACGGCGATGCCCGGTCCACCTCGCTGACGGTGGCCGTGTGGCGCTCGCTCTGGCCGAACAGGTGCTCGGCAACCTCCGGCTTTAAGACGGTGAGGAAGAGCGCCAGCGACGCCGCGATCAGCGCTGCGCTGGTGACCAGCACCACCACGGCGACGGTGGCTGCCCTGCGCGCACCGATCAGCGCGTCGCGCTCGGCCGGTGGCAGGTGGTGCTGGATGGTCACGGTCGCCACCACGGGTTGGCGGGCAGGTCGTCGAGGATCCGGAACCGCTCGCCCGGCCGCGGCAGGGCGAGCGTGGTGTCGCCGGCCTCGCGCACCAGCCACTCGATCGGATCGGCCCAGGCGTGGAAGGCCAGGTCGAAGGTCGCCCAATGGATCGGCAGCAGCACCTGCCCGCGCAGGGTGGCGTGCGCGTGCAGGGCCTCGGCCGGATCCATGTGGATGGAGCGCCAGCGCCGGTCATAGGCACCGATGGGCAGCACGGTCAGGTCGAACGGACCCTCGGACTCGCCGATCGAGGTGAAGCCGTCGTGGTGGCCGGTGTCGCCCCCGAAGAAGACCCGGGCCTCGTCGGTCGCCACGATCCACGAGGACCAGAGCGTGGTGTTGTTGGTGAGGAAGCGGCCCGAGAAGTGCTGGGCCTCGGCGCAGGCCAGGCGCAGCGAGCCGATCTGGTGCTCCTGGCCCCAGTCGAGTTCCACGATCCGCTCCGGGGGGACGTCCCAGCGGCGCAGGTGGGCACCGACGCCGAGGGGGACGACGTACACCATGGACTGGTGGCGGGTGAGCCACTCGATGGTGCGGGTGTCGAGGTGGTCGTAATGGTCGTGCGAGATGAGCACGGCGCTGAGTTGCGGCAGGTCGCGCAACGCCAGGGGCACTGGGTGGTGGCGTCGCGGACCGACCTGGCCGGACGGGGAGACCCGCTCGCTCCACACCGGGTCGGCCAGCACCCAGTGACCACCGACCTCGAGGAGCACGGTGGCGTGGCCGAGCCAGGTCGCCGCGCAGGTGTCGGCGTCGGCCGGCAGGTCCGGGGTGGCCAGGGGCACCGGCCCGGTCGGTCGACCACTGCGGCCCTTCAGCGCGAAGTCGCGGATCAGGCTCGCCCGGGACTCCGTGGGCACTCCTGACGTGTCGGGCCTGCGGTTGTGGAACGCGCCGTCGTGGAAGTGGGGCGAGCCGTCGAAGGCGCCCGGCCGCGGCCGGGCGCCGAGGCTGCGTGGGAGGGGGAGGCTCGGGGGCACGCTGCGATCTTCCCGCATCCGGCCAAGCCCCGGGCGAGTGTGGTCCGGGGTGTGATCCGGGGCACGTCAGGCGGGCGCGGGAATCACTTCAGTCTTCAACTTGTTCTGTTGCGCGTATCCCGACACTCCGGGCACCAACCACACAAGGAGAACTCGTGAAGATCGGCATCATCATCGGCAGCACCCGCAACGGCCGCCTTGGCTCGGGCGTCGGCAAATGGGTCTACGAGGAGGCGCTGGCGCACGGTGGCGCCGAGTTCGAGTTGATCGAACTCGACGAGTTCAACCTTGAACTGCTCACCGACGCGACGGTTCCCGGCGCGGCGAACCGGCAGTACGCCGACGAGAAGGTGCGCCGCTGGAGCGAGAAGATCGACTCGCTGGACAGCTTCGTCTTCGTCACTCCGGAATACAACCACTCCGTGCCGGCCGCACTGAAGAACGCCTTCGACTCGATCTTCCCCGAGTGGGGCGGCAAGGCCCTCGGCCTGGTCGGCTACGGCGCCGACGGGGCCGTCCGCGCCGTCGAGCACTGGCGCACCATTGCCGCCAACGCGCACCTGGTCGCGGTCCGCCCGCAGGTCTCGCTCAGCCTCTTCACCGACTTCGCCGAGAGCGGCTTCGCCCCGCAGGAGCGTCGCCAGGGCGAACTCGCCGCGGTCCTGGACGCGGTCATCGACCTCGGGACCAAGCTCCGCGGCTGATCCTGCAGCCGCCTCCCGTGCGTTCCTGCCCGATCGACGTGATGTTTCGCGTCGATCGGGCAGTTTCACAGGCTCGCCTGTGAAACTGGCCCCGAGGAAGTTCCCCTCACTTCTCCCGTGAGCGGACCCGGATCCCGGTGCCGACCAGCGAGCTCAGCGGCACGGTCACCGCGCCCGACGGATCGGTGAAGAAGTCGTTGCCCTTGTCGTCGACCACGATGAAGGCGGGGAAGTCCTCCACCTCGATCTTCCAGATCGCCTCCATCCCGAGCTCGGGATATTCGACGACTTCCTGCGACTTGATGCAGTCCTGGGCCAGGCGCGCGGCCGGGCCGCCGATCGAGCCGAGGTAGAAGCCACCGTGGTTGCCGCAGGCCTCGGTGACGACCTTGGAGCGGTTGCCCTTGGCCAGCATCACCATCGACCCGCCGGCCGCCTGGAACTGCTCGACGTACGAGTCCATCCGGCCAGCCGTGGTCGGGCCGAACGAGCCGGACGCCATCCCGTCGGGGGTCTTGGCCGGGCCGGCGTAGTAGACCGGGTGGTCCTTCAGGTACGCCGGCATCTCCTCCCCGGCGTCGAGGCGTTCCTTGATCTTGGCGTGCGCGATGTCGCGGGCCACGATCAGCGGGCCGGTCAGCGAGAGCCGCGTCTTCACCGGGTGCTTGCCCAGCTCGGCGAGGATCTCGGGCATCGGCCGGTTGAGGTCGATCTTGACCACCTCGCCGCCGGAGATGTCATCGGCCACGCCCGCGTCGGGCATGTACTGCGCCGGGTCCGTCTCCAGCTGCTCCAGGAAGACGCCTTCGGGGGTGATCTTGCCGAGCGCCTGCCGGTCCGCGGAGCAGGAGACCGCGATCGCGACCGGGCATGACGCGCCGTGGCGGGGCAGCCGGACCACGCGCACGTCGTGGCAGAAGTACTTCCCACCGAACTGGGCACCGATCCCGAACGACTGGGTGAGCTTGAAGACCTCCTCCTCCAGTTCCGTGTCGCGGAAGCCGTGGGCGCTCATCGAGCCCTCGGTCGGCAGGTCGTCGAGGTAGTGCGCGGAGGCATACTTCGCGGTCTTCAACGCGAACTCGGCGCTGGTGCCGCCGATCACCACGGCCAGGTGGTACGGCGGGCACGCGGCGGTGCCGAGCGAACGGATCTTCTCGTCGAGGAACTCCAGCAGCCGCTCGGGGTTCAGCACCGCCTTCGTCTCCTGGAAGAGGAACGACTTGTTCGCCGAGCCGCCGCCCTTGGCCATGAAGAGGAACTTGTATTCCGGCTTGCCACTCGCCTGTGGCGTCGAGTAGAGCTCGATCTGGGCCGGCAGGTTGGTGCCGGTGTTCTTCTCCTCGTACGTCGTCAGCGGGGCGAGTTGCGAATAGCGCAGGTTGAGCTTCGTGTAGGCGTCGTAGACGCCCTTGCTGATCCACTCGCCGTCGTCGGCGCCGGTGATGACGCCCTCGGACTTCTTCCCCATCACGATCGCGGTGCCGGTGTCCTGGCACATCGGGAGCACGCCGCCGGCGGAGATGTTGACGTTCTTGAGCAGGTCGAGCGCGACGAAGCGGTCGTTGCCGGACGCCTCGGGGTCGTCGATGATCTTGCGCAACTGGGCCAGGTGCCCCGGGCGCAGGTAGTGCGAGATGTCGTGCATCGCCTCGGCCGTGAGGCGCTGGATCGCCTCCGGCTCGACCTTGAGGAAGGTCTGCCCACCGGCCTCGAAGGTCGAGACGCCCTCGGTGGTGATCAGCCGGTACGGCGTCTCGGCGGCACCGTTGGAGCCGGGGGTCGGGAGCAGGTCGGAATAACGGAATTCAGGATCGTTCGCCACGGCCCAAGGTTACGCCCGCCGACTGCGACACGGGCCAGCGCATGCCCCGCCTGCCCGGCCTCAGGGCTTGCCCTTGGCGAGCTCCCAGTCACAGTCGACGCCGGCAGCCAGGGTGATGCAGGGGAGTTCCTTGCCGTTCGAGGCGATCCAGGTGGGTTCGCCGTACTCCGTCGGCTCGACGCCGTACGCCGCGTGGTGGGCCGCGAAGTCACAACTGAGGCTGGTCACCTCGTGCTGGTCTTCCACGAGCACGTTCTTCTCCCTGATCCGGGTGTAGAGGCAGTCCAGAGGCTCGTCCTTGTAGACCAGCTCCAGCGCCCGCACGTCCTTCACCGAGATGGACTTCATCGGGTCGTAGTCGATGAATCCCGAGCAGGCGGCCAGCGCCACCAGGGCGGCCAGGGTGCCACCGAGGACCGGCGCCCGCAGGGTGCGCCAGTCGCGGTGACGAGAGCGCATGGCGCAAGGGTTCCCGGCCAGGGGCAGGTCAAACGCCGATGCCCGGCCGGTGGCCTACGCTGGTCCGCATCGATCAGATGCTGACGCGGAGGTGACGTTCTCGTGGGTCTCAGTGGCCTCGCACAATTGCCACGGTCGGTCCGGGCCGGGCTGCCTGCAGGTGAGGACGTGCTCGCCTGGGAGTCGGTTGCCCTGGCCTGGGGCGAGTCCAGGCTGGGCCGCACCGAGCCGCCCAAGGCGATCCAGGGTGTCGACCTCGACCCGGTCACCGTGATCGGGAGCGGTCCGCTCGACGTCGACCCGGGTCTCTTCGAACGCTGGCTCGGCGGGATCTCCCTGACCGGGCACCGCGGGAGCGTTGCAGAGAGCCTGGCCAAGGCGCTCGAATCGACCAGCAACCCGCGGCTGTGCGTCACCACCGCCCGCCTCCTGGTCTTCGCGGAAGGAAGCACCACCTTCGGGAAGGACCCGGCCACCGGCGCCAAGACGTGGGATGCCGAGACCGACCAGGTGTGGGCGCTCCCGACCGCGACCGTGCGCGGGGCCGAGCGCGCCTCCCGCCCGCTGATGGCCGGACGACTCCTGCTCAGGTTTGCGGATGCCTCAACGGTGGCATTGATGTGTGGAATGTTCAGCACGCGTCCTGCGAACCGCCTGCGCGAAGCGCTGGTCCGAACGATGGAGGGATGAACAGATGCCGGGTGGCACCAACTTCTGCAATCCAGAGGCACTGACGGCCTTTGCCGACCGTGCCGAGGAACTCAGCGAGTCGCTCGACGGGCACATCAGCCGGGTCGAGGGTGCCCGGGTCGGCCGGGAGGCCTTCGGGCGGATGCCCTTCATCGGTTCCCGGATCCACACGGCGTACGACGAGCACGTGGACGGCACCGAGGAAGGCATGGAGCAGGCCCGCGACGCGCTCCTGGGAGCCAGTGGCGCGGCCGGCACCTCTGCGGCAGAGTGGCTCATCGCCGAGCAGGAGAACATCGAGGCAGCGGCCAACGTGGGTGAGCCCGGATGACCGGCGCCGGTGACTACCAGAACGAGCTACAGGTCTTCTGGAACGCTCTGCCCTCCGAGGTGCAGAGCGTCTTCGGGTTCATCTACAACCCGGTCAACGACGCCATCGAATGGGTCTGTGGTGACCCGGACGACCTGATGAGGGGCGCTGCGGTCTACAGCGAGGTCGGGCCGTTGATCACCGACCTCGCCGAAGAGTTGGCCACTGCCAGGCATGCGGTGCAAGGACAGTGGGAGGGCCCGGACTATGACGCCTTCCTGACGCGGGTCACCGAACTGGAGGACACCCTGGCAAGCCTGGGGGAGGCGGTCGGTGCGACCACCGAGATCCTCGAAGCGGCCTCGGAGGCAGCAGTGGAGTCCGGCAATGCCATCCTCAGTATCATCAAGATGGTCATTGCGATCGCGCTCTCCAGCCTGGTCGTCTCCTTGGCGCTCTCGGTGCTCACCTTTGGCGCCTCGATGGTGGCCTGGGCCGCGGGCCAGGTGGCCAATGCATCGATGGCGCTCGCCCGGGTTTCGATCGTCACCACCCGCATGGCTGCGTTCCTGCAGCGGATCGCCTCGCTCTTCATGCGGATCAAGGACCTCTTCCTGCGGATCAAGAAGGTCCTCGAGTTCCTGGCCGACCTGGTGAAGCTGTTGCGCGGGATGAGCAAGGGCAAGGACATCTTCGGCGCCAAGATGGCCTGGTCCGAGCGGTTGGTGTGGATGGGGGTCCACGGCGGTGTCAACGCTGTCGGCAAGGCACCCATCAACCAGATCCCCGGGGTCCAGCTCCCGGGCGCCTTCGGTGAACTCTGGGGTGCTGGGGAGAGCCTGGCAGACGCACACCGGGCAGCGGAGGAAGCGGAGAACGTCTGACCCGCGGCGGACGCCGCGAGGTCACTCCAGGCCGAGCCGGCGGACCACTTCGTCGAGCCGCGAGTCCAGGCCCTCGAGGCGGGCCTCGAATGCATCGACGATCTCGTCCAGTTCAGCAGTCGGGTCGAGTGCCTCCTCCCCGATGAGCGCCGCCTCCTGCGCGCGTCGGGCCTCGTCCAGTGCCGCGTTGACGGTGGAAAGGACCGCCTCCCCGAGCCATTCCGATGCCGACTCCCGGCCCGCCAAGGCGCTCAGCCAGAGGCGCGTGATGGCGCCGGATCCGTCCACGGTGACCTCGACTCGGCCGCCCTTCTCGGCGACGGTGAACTCACGCTCCTGCAGTTCCGAAGCGGCACGGCGGGCCGCATCGACCGCCTCGGCAGGCAGGTCGATGTCAGCCGGGTCCGCGCGGTCGAAGAGAGCAGCCAGGCCCGGGACCTGCTGCAGTGCCTCAGCCTGCGCGGCCTGGACCTTGAGGACTGTCTCGGCAATCGCGGCACGGGTCGTGTCGGCCAGCTCATCCGCACCGATTCCGCGGAAGGCTGCCCACTGGTAGTCGATCGATTCGATGGCCGGCCGTGCGGACATGGTCACCGTGACCAGGTCGGCCTCGACGGTGGCCAGGACTTCCGTGGCGGCCGTCGTGGCCCGGGTCAGCGCCTCGATCTGTTCCAAGGCGTCCTGCATGGCGGCGCTGGAGTCGAATTCACTCATGGGGAGGATTGTGCCGGAACCATCAAGCCGGCAGGGGGAATCGCCTGCGGGGACCCGGTGTTCACCGGGCGTGGAGCTCCTCGACTCACTCGTCATCGGCGCGGGCCAAGGTGGCCTCTCGGCCAGTCACCACCTGGGCCGCCTCGACATCCCTCACGTGGTGCTCGATGCCAACCCGGCCCCGGGAGGGGCCTGGCAGCACCGCTGGGACTCGCTGACCATGGACGACGTGCACGGCGTCGCCGACCTGCCCGGTGAACCCGCCCCGCCGCGCAGCCACGAGCGCGCCAACGAGGTGGTGCCGGCGTACTTCGCGGCGTACGAACGGCGCCACGGGCTGCCGGTGGCCCGCCCGGTGCGGGTCGAGTCGGTCACCGCGGGAACGGGGGAGGACGACGGGCTGCTGGTGGTCCAGGCCAGCGAGCGCACCTGGCGCACCCGCACCCTGGTCAACGCCACCGGCACCTGGGACCGCCCGTTCGTGCCGCGCTATCCGGGCCAGGAACTCTTCCGCGGCTGGCAACTGCACACCCACTCCTATCCCGGACCTGCCCGCTTCGTCGGCAAGCGGGTGATCGTGGTCGGTGGCGGGGCCAGCGCGGTGCAGTTCATCGGTGAACTGGCGCCGATCACCGATGTGCTGTGGGTGACCCGTCGCCCACCGGTCTGGGTCGACCACTTCGACGGCGAGGCGGGTTATCAGGCCGTGGAGAAGGTGCACGAGCGGGTGCTGGCCGGCCTGCCACCGGAGAGCGTGGTCAGTGTCACCGGGCTCCACCTGCGCCCCCAGGAGCAGGAGGCCAAGCGGCTGGGCGCCTACGAGCGTCGCCGCCCCATGTTCGCCTCCGTCGAGGCGGACGGGGTGCGCTGGGCGGACGGCTCCTTCGAACCCGTCGACGTGATCCTGTGGGCCACCGGATTCCGGCCCTCGATCACTCACCTGGCCGGACTGGGGCTCCGCTCACGGCACGGCGGGATCCAGTTGGTGCCCACCCCGGGCTCCGGGCAGACGCCGACCGCGGCTGCCGCGGACCCGCGGGTGCAGCTGGTCGGCTATGGACCCTCGGCCAGCACGATCGGGGCCAACCGGGCCGGGCGTGCCGCCGCGCTGGCGGTGCGCCGCCACCTGCGGGCCGCTGCTGCACCACGCTGAATCGCTACGCTGGACGGCATGGACGACCCGTCGCGGATGCGCATCTCGGACGCGGACCGGCACAACGTGGCCGAAGTGCTCCGCGAGGCCGCCGGGGAGGGGCGCCTGGACCTGGCCGAACTCGACGAACGGCTGGAGGCGGCGTATGCGGCCAAGACGTACGGCGACCTGGTGCCGCTGACTGCGGACCTGCCGGCCAAGGGCCTCGACCTGGCCGGTGCGACGGCGCCTGCGCCGGTGCCCGCGACGGGCGGTGGTGCTCCGGTCGTCGGGACGCGCTACAACTCCTCGATCGCCGTGATGGGTGGCGTCGAGCGCAAGGGCGTCTGGGAACTCGGGGAGACCCACACCGTCTTCGCCCTGATGGCTGGTGTCGTCATCGACCTGCGCCGCGCGATCTTCACCGCACCGAGACGGTGGTGAACGTCTACACCGTGATGGGCGGCGTGGAGGTCATCGTCAATCCGGGCACGAACGCCGTCGTCGGGGGGATCGGGATCATGGGGGCCTTCGACGGGGTGCGGAACACCGTGCCGGCCCAGTCCGTCCCGGGAGCCCCGGTGGTCCGGATCAAGGGATTCGCCCTGATGGGCGGGGTCGGGGTGGTCCGCAAGGCCATGCCGACCGGGGACGATCCCCGGCAACTGCCCGGGAGCGCGTGAGCACTGCGGCCCGGGCCTCAGCCCTGGTCGTTGAGCCGGACGGCCTTGTCCTCGGCGGTGATCTCCAGTTGCGGTGCCGCCTGGCGGAGCCAGCCGATCCGCCACAGCGAGTGGATCACCAGCGCCATCACCACGGATCCGAGCACGCCCCACCACAGGTCGCTGAGCGTGTCGGTGTAGGCGAACTGGCGCTCGCTGTGCCCGGAGATGAACGCGAAGTATTCGGCGATCTCCCAGGCAATCGCTGCGGTGGCACCGAAGGCCAGCGCCCGCTCCACGACCCGGCCGCGCGACGTGGTGTGGTGCATGGTCAGCAGCACGACCGCGGCCGCCAGGATCCCGGTGTTCTGGAAGTGCATCCAGTTGTCGAACCACCAGATCTGGTCATAGAGGTCCATCCGGTTGCCCAGGATGTCGCTGAAGCAACTGATCGTGACCAGGAGGTCGGGGACCCACGGGAAGGAGGCGCGATCCTTCCAGAAGAGCAGCCACAGCACCGGGATGGTGAAGGAGAGCAGGGGGTAGCCGATCGCACGGGCCTCGGCGGCCTTGTTCTGCAGGTTGCTGCCGACCGGATCGATCACGGCCATCAGCAGCATGAAGACCAGGATGCCCTTCGCGGCGATGTCGACGATGCGCACGGCCGCCGGGGTCTCGTAGCGCACGGCTAGGGCGTCCGACATGGGGATCCTTCAGGTCTGGGGCTGTTCTCCGTCAACGAGGGTATGCGAGGCCGGTGCCGGAAGCCGAAACCACGCGCCGGGGGCGATGCGCTACTCTCGCCGGTGACCAACCCACACGGGTGCTCGCGGAAGCGGGCTGAGAGGGAGCTGACACCGCTCCGACCGTCGAACCTGAACCGGGTAATGCCGGCGCAGGAAGTGAGGAGCAGCACCATGCCTTGCCGTTTTCCGGTTCCCCGGATCCAATGCCTCATCGCCCCGGGCGACGACCTCGCGGTGTTGCCCGACCTCCGCGCCGCAGGAGTCGACGGCTTCCAGGTGCGCGCCAAGGGAGCCACCACGGCAGCCATGCTGGAACTGACCGCCAGGGCGCTCGAGGCCGGCGCCACCGTGGTGGTCAACGACCGCCTCGACGTGGCACTCGCCGCCGGGGCGCACGGCGTACACCTGGGCGCGGACGACCTGCCGGTGGCTGCCGCCCGGCGGATCGCCGGCGACCTGCTGATCGGTGCCACCTGCCGCGACGTGGATGACGTACGCCGTGCCGCCCGGGCGGGCGCGGACTATGCCGGGTTCGGCCCGCTCTTCGCCACCACCTCCAAGGCCGGACTGCCCGCGCCCCTCGGCGTAGCCCCGCTCACCGACGCAGCAGGGGACCTGCCGCTGGTCGGCATCGGCGGCATCGACGCGGCGCGCGCCGCTGCGGTGATCGGCGCCGGTGCCCACGGCGTGGCCGTGATCGGAGGGATCTGGCGACAACCCGATCCCGTGCAGGCGGCGAAGGAGCTCGTCCAGGCGCTCGGCTGATGCGCGTCCAGGTGCTCGGCGCCGGGATCATCGGCCTCTCGGTCGCCGACGAACTGCTCCGGCGCGGACACGAGGTGGTCGTGGTCGACCGCGCTCCGGGCACGGGCGCCTCGTTCGCCGCAGCCGGCATGCTCAGTCCCTCCAGCGAGGTCTGGCACGGCGAGGCCGAGATCCTGCGGTTCGGCAGGGAGGCCGCCGCGCTGTGGCCGGAGTACGCCGCGCGCTTGGGCGTACCGCTGCACCGCACCGGCACGGTGCTGGCCGGAATGGACCGCGGGGACCTGCAGCACGTGGAACGGCAACTGGCCCTGCTTGCCGGCCTCGGTGCCGGCGTGGAGTTGCTCACCGGGCGTGCCGCGCGTGGCCTGGAACCGGGCCTCTCGCCGCGGATCGCCGGGGCCGCGCTGCTCGTCGACGACCACAGCGTCGACCCGCGCCACGTGGTCGCCGCGCTGCTGGAACGGGTCGGCGACCGGCTCCGCCCGGCCGCATCGGGTGGTGTGGACGCCACGGTGGTGGCCACCGGTGCCCGGCTGCCCGAGCCTTGGGCGCACCTGGTCCGCGGTGTCCGCGGAGAGATCCTGCGCGCCCGCACCGACGACCCACCCGCCCGGACGGTGCGCGCCTGGGTGCGCGGGGAGCCGGTGTACGTCGTGCCGCGCGCCGACGGCGGCGTCGTCATCGGCGCCACCTCCGAGGAGCACGACGCGCCACCCGAGGTCACCCTCGGCGGGGCCTGGCGGCTGCTGGACGGGGCCCGCCAGGTGCTCCCCGGTCTCGACCGGGCGTTCTTCGCCGAAGCCTGTGCCCGGGACCGCCCGGCCACGGCCGACCACCTGCCACTGGTCGGCTCCGCGCCCGGTCGCGACGACGTGGTGCTCGCCGCCGGACTCTTCCGCCATGGCGTCCTGCTCGCGCCGCTGGTCGCCCGGCTGGTCGCCGACCACCTCGAGCACGGGCACCTGGAGGCCGCGCTCGACCCGCGCCGCTTCGCCGATCCGTCATCCACCCACAACCAGGAGTCAGCATGCAGATCAACCTGAATGGCGAGCCCTACCGGCTCGAGGCCGGCGCAACCGTCGCCGACCTGGCCGTCGACCAGGGGAGCGCGGTCGCGGTCAACGGGGCCGTGGTGCCCCGTGGCGACCACCCTGCCCGGCTCCTGGCCGACGGCGACATGGTGGAGATCGTGACGGCGGTGCAGGGCGGATGAGCCTGGTGATCGCCGGCGAGGAACTCGACTCGCGCCTCTTCCTGGGCACCGGTGGACTTCCCCGGCCAGCACTCGTCGCCCCGGTGCTCGAGGCCGCCGCCCCGGCGCTGGTCACCGTCAGCATGCGGCGTACGTCGGGCACGCGCAGCGGGGGACTGCTCGACGTGCTCCGCCGGCACGGGGTGCGGATCCTGCCCAACACCGCCGGCTGCCTCTCCACGCGGGAGGCGGTGCTGACCGCGGAACTGGCCCGCGAGGCGCTCGGGACCGACTGGGTGAAGCTGGAAGTGATCGGCGACGAGACCAGCCTGATGCCGGACGCGGTCGAACTGCTCGACGCTGCCGAGGCCCTGGTCGCCCAGGGGTTCACCGTGCTGCCCTACACCACTGACGACCCGGTGCTGGCTCGTCGCCTGGCCGATGCCGGCTGCGCCGCGGTGATGCCGCTGGGCTCCCCGATCGGTTCGGGGCTGGGGGTGCTCAACCCGCACGCGATCGAGGCAGTGGTGGCTGCGGTCGACGTGCCGGTGGTGCTCGACGCCGGAGTGGGCACCGCCTCGGACGCGGCGCTGGCCATCGAACTCGGCTGCGACGCCGTGCTCGCCGCCACCGCGGTCACCCGGGCCGAGGACCCGGTGGCGATGGCACGGGCGCTGCGGCTGGCTGTCCAGGCGGGCGCCCTGGCCCGCTCCGCCGGACGGATCCCGCGCCGCGCGGTGGCCCGCGCCTCCAGCCCGATGGCGGGGAGGATCTCATGACATCGCTTCCCGCGCTGCCGCGCCTGCTGCTGCTCACCGATCGCTCCCAGTTGCGGCTGGGCCGCGGGCTGGTCCGCACGGTGACCGAGTGCGTGGACGCCGGGCTGGGCCAGGTCGTGGTCCGCGAGCATGACCTCGCCGCGACCGCCCGGCGCGCACTGGTGGCCGCGCTGGCCGACGTACCCGGGCTGAGTGTGATCAGTTCGCGGATCCCCGACCCGGCCGCGCACGGGTTCCACGAGCCTGCCCGCCCTGCCCCTTGTAACGCGGAGTCCACGGTTCTTCGCACCCCGCCAGCAAGGTGCGAAGTCGCACGAACAGCGCGTTACAAGCCGGGGGAGGGGGTGCGGGGGCGGTCCTGCCACGACATCGCGGAGGTACGCCGTGCCGCGGCCGAGGGCGTGGACTACGTGACGCTCTCGCCGTTCGCCACCACGCCCAGCAAGCCCGGATACGGCCCGCCCCTCGACCCGAGCGCGTACGCCGACCACCCGATCCCGGTCTTCGCGCTCGGCGGCGTCACCCTCGACAACGCCGCTCGGGCCCGGGAAGCCGGGGCACATGGCGTCGCCGTGATGGGTGCGGTGATGCGCGCCGACGACCCCGCGGCCGTGGTCGCACGACTCCTGGAGGAAGTCCGATGAACCCGAACCCACCCGTGGTGCTCGCGGTCGCTGGCACGGACTCCGGCGGTGCCGCCGGGCTGGCTGCCGACCTGGCCACCTTCGCCGCCCACGGCACCCACGGAGCGTGCGTGGTCACCGCGATCACCGCCCAGGACACCACCGGCGTCCGGTCGATCCACGTGACCCCGGTGCAGATGGTCGCCGACCAGATCGACGCGGTCCTCGACGACCTCCCGGTGGCCGCCGTGAAGACCGGGATGCTCGGTTCGCCCGAGGTGGTCCGCCTGGTCGCCGAGCGCCTGGCACACCTGCCGCTGGTGGTCGACCCGGTGCTGGTGGCCACCTCCGGCGCCGTGCTCGGCGACGAGGCGGTGCGGGCGGCGTACGTCGCACACCTGCTGCCGGTGGCGCATGTGATCACTCCCAACGCCGGCGAGGCCGCAGCCCTGCTCGGCACCGACGGCGCACCGGACGTGCTCGCGGCTGCCCTGGCCGACCTCGGTCCGTCGGTAGTGGTCACCGGCGGCGGCACCAGCGGCACCTGCACCGACTGGCTCGCCGTCCCCGGCCAGGCGCCGGTCGCGCTGACCCATCCGGCGCTGGAGACCCGCAACGACCACGGCACCGGGTGCACCTTCAGCGCCGCCCTGGCCGCACTGCTGGCCCGGGACGTGCCGCTCCCCGACGCCGTCCGCCGCGCCGCGGCGTACACCGCCAGCCAGTTGGCACTGAGCAAGGACTGGAACCTCGGCCGCGGCCGGGGCCCGATCGCCCACACCCAACCCATGCCCACCCACCCGATCGAGGAGAACCGATGACCGTCCACGAAGCCCACACCCGCATCCACGCCCCCGGCCCCCGCCCCGACATCGCGGTGCCGTTCACCCGCGTGCACCTGACCAACGGCGAGACCTTCGACCGCTACGCCACCGAGGGTCCGGGCTCGACCCCCGAGGTCGGGCTGCCGCGGCTGCGCGAGGGGTGGATCGCCGAGCGCGAGGACACCGAGTGCTACGACGGGCGCGAGGTGCAGTTGCTCGACAACGGCCGCTCCGCCGTACGCCGCGGGGCCGCCGCCGACGAATGGCGCGGCGAGTCCGCCCGCCCGCGCCGCGCACTCGCCGGCCGCACCGTCACCCAGATGCACTACGCCCGCAACGGCATCGTCACCCCGGAGATGGAGTTCGTCGCGGTCCGGGAGGGTTGCGACGTCGAACTGGTGCGCAGCGAGGTCGCCGCCGGGCGCGCGATCATCCCGGCCAACGTCAACCACCCCGAGGCGGAGCCGATGATCATCGGCAAGCGGTTCCTGGTGAAGGTGAACGCCAACATCGGCAACTCCGCGGTCACCTCGAGCATCGCCGAGGAGGTCGACAAGCTCACCTGGGCGGTGACCTGGGGAGCCGACACCGTCATGGACCTCTCCACCGGCGACGACATCCACACCACCCGCGAGTGGATCGTGCGCAACGCACCGGTGCCGATCGGGACGGTGCCGATCTACCAGGCGCTGGAGAAGGTCAACGGGGAGGCGGACAAGCTCACCTGGGAAGTCTTCCGCGACACCGTGATCGAGCAGTGCGAGCAGGGCGTCGACTACATGACCATCCATGCCGGGGTGCTGCTCCGCTATGTGCCGATGACCGCCCACCGGGTCACCGGGATCGTCTCCCGCGGCGGCTCGATCATGGCCGGCTGGTGCCTGGCCCACCATGAGGAGAACTTCCTCTACACCCACTTCGACGAACTGTGCGAGATCTTCGCGGCGTACGACGTGAGCTTCAGCCTCGGCGACGGGCTGCGGCCCGGCTCGACCGCGGACGCCAACGACGAGGCCCAGTTCGCCGAGCTGCGCACCCTGGCCGAACTGACCGAGCGGGCCTGGGCCCACGACGTACAGGTGATGGTGGAGGGGCCCGGCCACGTGCCGCTGAACCTGGTGGAGGAGAACGTCACCCTGCAACAGGACTGGTGCAAGGGAGCGCCGTTCTACACGCTCGGTCCGCTGGCCACCGACATCGCGCCCGGTTATGACCACATCACCTCCGCGATCGGCGCGGCCACCATCGCCATGCACGGCACCGCGATGCTCTGCTACGTCACGCCCAAGGAGCACCTGGGCCTGCCCAACCGCGACGACGTGAAGACCGGGGTGATCACCTACAAGCTCTCCGCGCACGCTGCCGACGTGGCCAAGGGGCACCCGCGGGCCCGGGAGTGGGACGACGCGCTGAGCAAGGCACGGTTCGAGTTCCGCTGGCGCGACCAGTTCGCGCTCTCGCTCGATCCGCACACTGCCGAGGCGTTCCACGACGAGACGCTGCCCGCGGAGAACGCCAAGACCGCACACTTCTGCTCCATGTGCGGGCCGAAGTTCTGCTCGATGAAGATCAGCCAGGACGTGCGGGAGCGGTTCGGGTCCGACCTGGCGCCCGAGGTCGGGATGAAGGAGAAGTCGGCGGAGTTCGTGGCGCTCGGATCGACGGTGTACGTCGAGCCGGAGGCGGCGACCTCCTAGGCTCGGCGACATGACGGTGATGTGTGAGGACGGCCTGGCCCGTCCGGCCTGGGCTGCGACCGCTGGCTTGATGCGGGACTACTACGACACCGAGTGGGGGATGCCGGTCACGGACGAGACCGGGCTCTTCGAGCGGATCAGCCTGGAGGCGTTCCAGTCCGGGCTCTCGTGGGCGACGATCCTGCGCAAGCGCCCGGCGTTCCGCGAGGCGTTCGACGGGTTCGACCCCGAACGAGTGGCGACGTACGACGACTCCGACCGGGAGCGGCTGATGGCCGATGCCGGGATCGTCCGCAACCGCCGCAAGATCGACGCCACCATCACCAATGCCCGCGCCACGCTCGCGCTGCGCGAGGAGGGGGGACTGGTCGACTTCGTCTGGTCCTTCCGGCCCGACGTCACCCCCGAGCCGGAGACGTACGCCGACGTGCCCACCCAGTCCCCGGAGTCGTTGGCGCTCTCCAAGGCGCTGAAGAAGAAGGGGTTCGCCCACGTCGGGCCGACCACGATGTATGCGCTGATGGAGGCGATCGGGATCGTCGACACCCACCTGATGGGCTCACATCGCCGCGGGACATCAGGCATCTGGCCACGCTGAACGCCGACTCGGCGCAGGGGAGTGGTGCTCACGCCGGTGTGGCGTCCCACGGATTGATTCGCTCGACGCCCTCGAAGTCCGGCAGGTTGCGCGTGACGACGACCATGCCGTGGGCAAGCGCGGTTCCCGCGATGAGGGCATCATGGGCGGGTGCACGGGCCGGCACGGGCAAGGGAGCGACCCGGCGCACGGACGCCAGGTCCAGCGGCAGGATGCGGTCCGCGAAACCGGTGAGGACTGCGTGCTCGAGCCAGCGCTGCAAGAGGTTGGCCTGGTGGGGATCGTGACGTCGAACGGCCAGGATGCCGGTCTCGATCTCCAGGATGGTGATCACGCTGAGGAACAGGTCGGTGGTTCGTTGGTTGCCCACCCAGGCCTTGACTGCAGCCGACCCCTGACGTCGTCGGAGCTCGCTCACGACGTTGGTGTCGAGGAGATAGGTCACAGTTCGGCTGCCGCGACGTCGAGGCCGACTTCCTCGATGTCGAAGTCGACATCGTCCTCCATCTCCAGCCAGGACGCGAGGTTGTCGGGGGCGCCCTGGAGTCGCTCGAACTCGACATAGGTCATCAGCACGAACGACGGCCGGTTGTGTTCGGTGATGATCACCGGGTGCTCGGCAGCGGCACGCTTGACCCGGCTCGGGCGCTGATTGAATTCGGCGGCAGTCACAGTTGTTGTCATGGGAGCTCCTGTCGCGAAAGTAGAACAAGTAACTACATGGTAGCGCGCGGCGCGGGACAGGGGCAGGCGTTGTGCACAGCCACCAGTCCGGTCGTGGAGCACACGCCTCGCGGGCCGGTTGCCAACGGCGCCGATAGGGTGCACCCATGACTCGTGGTGCCCTCCTGATCGCCGGCACCACCTCCGATGCCGGGAAGAGCATCGTCACCACCGGGCTCTGCCGGGCCTTCGCCCGCCGCGGGCTGAAGGTGGCGCCGTTCAAGAGCCAGAACATGTCGAACAATTCGATGGTCTGCGGTGACGGTGCGGAGATCGGCAGGGCCCAGTGGATCCAGGCGCTCGCTGCACGGGCCACCCCCGAGGCCGCGATGAACCCGGTGCTCCTCAAGCCCGGCGGCGACAAGGAGAGCCACGTCGTGGTGATGGGGCAACCCGCGGGCCGGATCTCCTCTCGTGACTTCGTCGACGGCCGCCGCCACCTGGCCGACGCTGCGTACGCCGCCTTCGACGACCTCGCCTCCCGCTTCAACGTGGTCGTCGCCGAGGGCGCCGGCAGCCCCACCGAGATCAACCTGCGTGCCAGCGACTACGTCAACATGGGGCTGGCCCGGCACGCCTCGATCCCGACCGTGGTGGTCGGCGACATCGACCGCGGTGGCGTCTTCGCCGCCATGCACGGCACCGTCGCGCTGCTGGAGGCCGCCGACCAGGCGCTGATCGCCGGGTTCGTGGTCAACAAGTTCCGCGGCGACGCGACCCTCCTTGCCCCCGGTCTCACCGAACTGGAGCACCTCACCGGGCGCCGGGTGTACGGCGTACTCCCGTGGGACCCGGGCCTGTGGCTCGACTCCGAGGACGCCCTGGACCTCGAGGGCCGTCGTACGCCGGGTGGCAGCGCAGCGATGAAGGTCGCCGTGGTCCGGCTGCCCCGGATTTCCAACTTCACCGACGTGGACGCGCTCGGCATCGAACCGGACCTGGACGTGGTCTTCGTCGCCGACCCGCGCGCCCTGGCCGACGCCGACCTGGTCGTGCTGCCCGGCACCCGCGCCACCCTCTCCGACCTGGCCTGGCTCCGCGCCCGCGGGCTGGACCGGGCAATCACCGACCATGCCGCCGCCGGGCGTCCGGTGCTCGGCATCTGCGGGGGCTTCCAGATGCTCGGCCGCCGGATCAGCGACCCCGACGGCGTCGAGGGCACCCCGGGCGCTGCCGTCGAGGGGCTCGGGCTGCTCGACGTCACCACCACCTTCGCGGCCGAGAAGGTGCTCCGGCTGCCGACCGGATCCGCGCTGGGCGCCATGACCAGCGGCTACGAGATCCACCATGGCCGGATCACCCGCGGCTCCGGCGAGGAGTTCCTCGGCGGCGCCCGATCGGGGGCCGTCTTCGGCACCATGTGGCACGGGTCGCTGGAGGTCGACGCCTTCCGGCAGGCAATCCTGGCGCAGGCCGCGTCGGCCGCGGGCCGGGAACGGCAGCCGTCGGGCGTCAGCTTCGCCGAGCGCAGGGAGGCCCGGCTCGACCTGCTCGGCGACCTCGTCGAGGCGCACCTGGACGTGGACGCCCTGCTCGCCCTGGCTGGGAACGGCGCACCGGGTGACCTGCGCGCACTGGAGCCGGGGGCGTCGCGATGAGGGTGCTGCTTCTGGGGGGCACTGCGGATGCCCGTGCCCTGGCGGAACTGCTGCAGGGCGAGGGCATCGACTTCCTCTCCACCTTGGCCGGCCGGGTTGCCCGGCCCCGGCTGCCGGTGGGCGAGGTGCGGATCGGCGGCTTCGGTGGCGTGCCCGGGCTGCAGGAATTCTTGGCCGAGGAGGGGATCGACGCCGTGGTCGATGCCACCCACCCGTTCGCTGCCGGGATGAGCCGCAACGCCGTCGAAGCCTGCGCGGCCGCACAGGTCCCGCTGCTCCGGCTGGAGCGCCCCGGCTGGGGGGCGGCGCCCGGAGCCGACGCCTGGCACTGGGTCGAGGACCACGACGAGGCAGCAACGGTCGCCGCAGGCCTGGGCAGTCGCCCCTTCCTGACCGTGGGGCGCCAGTCGCTGGACCGGTTCACCGGGCCGCTGGCCACGGCGTACGCACTGGTGCGGGTGGTGGATGCGCCCGACGTCGAACTCCCGGACACTTGGACCCTGCTGCCCTCGCGGGGGCCCTACACCTTGGACTCCGAACGGGCGCTGCTGCGCGACCACGGCGCCGACGTGCTGGTCACCAAGGACTCCGGCGGCACTTGGACGTGGCCCAAGATGGCCGCCGCCGACGAACTCGGGGTCCCGATCGTGGTGGTACGTCGCGCCTCGGCGTCGGCAGACGTGTCCAGCGTCGCCGAGCCCGGCGAGGTGCTGCCCTGGCTCAATCAGTTCAGCCAGCTCAGCCGGCTCGCCGGCGGGCAGTGAGGGCCAGCAGGGCTGCCACCGCGACGGACCCTCCGGCCACCCGCGCCGCGAGGGTCGTGGCCCGGTCGATGTCGTCGGCGACCGGTGGCCGCCCGGTGCCGAGCGTGTGCCGGTCCTCGATGCGGTCGCCATAGCGGTTCACCCCACCGAGCTGGACGCCCAGGGCGCCGGCGAACGAGGCCTCCACCGGACCGGCATTGGGGCTCGGATGGTGCCGCGCATCGCTGCGCCACGCGGCCATGGCGGCGCGGGGGGAGCCGGCCACTGTCGGGGCGAGTCCGGCCGCGAGCAGCGCGGCGAGCCGGGCCCCGGCCAGGTTGAGTACGTCGTCCAGCCGGGCCGATGCCCACCCGAACTGCTCATGGCGCGCGGTGCGGTGGCCGACCATCGCGTCGAGGGTGTTGGCCGCGCGATAGCCGACCAGGCCCGGGATCCCGAAGGCCGCACCGAGGACCAGTGGAGCCGTCACCGCGTCGGAGGTGTTCTCCGCAACCGACTCGATGCTGGCGCGTGCGACGCCCGACTCGTCGAGCTGGGAGGTGTCCCGCCCGACCAGGTGGGTGAGGCGTTGCCGGGCGCCCGGCAGGTCCCCGGCAGCCAGGAACCCGTGCACCGCTGTGGCCTCCCGGCCCAGCGACGTACCACCGAGCACCGCCCAGGTCGCCGCTGCAGTCGCCGCGGTGTGCAGCACAGGACGGTCCCGCACCGCCCGCTCGAGGATCAGGCCGAGCGCAGCGGTGCCGCCGACCAGGGTCACGGTGAAGGCGACGCCGCGACCGCGCGTGTCGGCGTACGTGCGGCGCTCCAGGGCACCTGCCACCTGGCCGAACCCGGCAACCGGGTGGAACCGCGCCGGATCGCCGAGACAGCGATCGGCCGCGTGCCCCAGGACGATGCCCAAGGCACGCGACACGGATCGCTGGTTGACCATGCTCAGAGTGAAGCAGCCAGCTCGCGCCGCTCCGCCTCGGCCACCGCCGCGGTGTCCAGCCGGCCGACCAGGCCGACCAGGACCACGCCGATCACGCCCCACATGGTGGCCAGCGTGAAGAGGGAGGAGAGGCGGAACCCCCACAGGGTGTCGGCCGGGAAGTCGCCGAGCTCGTTGACCGTCGGCATCGCCAGCGCGGCGGCCACCATCACCAGCAGGTAGGCGCCGGCGCTGATCACGACCGTGGCATAGGTGCTCAGCGTGGTGAGGAGCTGCCTGGCCAGGGCGGTCGCGGCCACGGCCGCGACCAGGGAGATCAGCAGGAAGACGAAGAAGTCGGCCGTCCGCTCGCCGATGGTGTCGCCGGAACCGACCGCGGGCGGCGCGGCCGGATACTTGAACCACGGCACCAGGGCCAGGCTGGTGAAGCCGATCGCGCTGACCAGGGCAGTGGTCGCCGCCGGGCGGAGGCGACCGATCCGGCCGACCACGGCCGCGGAGACCAGGGCGACCAGGCCGCCGAGGGCAGTGCTGATCACCAGGGTGCCGGTGAGCAGGCCGGCGACGAAGCCGGCCAGCAGGCCGCGGACCAGGAAATTGCGTGCAGTCATGGGTGTGTCCGTTCGGTGGGGCCGCACGAGGCGGCGGGGACCTGCCGGCCTCCACGAAGGGGCGACATGCAGGAACCAGAGGGGTCCGGTTCGGCGCTGGTCAGGGCGACCAGGGCACCGGCCGGTGGGTGCAGGGTGCTGGGATCAGCCGATCAGTGGCACGGGTAGCCGAGCAGGTGCCGGGCGTCGTGGACCCACTCGTGGATCGCGGTGCCGCTGATGATCGAGGTGGCGCCCTGGTCGGTGCTGACGAAGAAGATCGCGATCAGCGCGACGAGACCGAAGAGGATCGCGAACGGGGCGATCTGGCGCAGCGGGATCGAGGGAACCTCGACCTCGGGGGTGGCAACGGTGGCCTGTGACATGTGTCCTCCTGAAGGGATGATGCGTCCCTGTAGTGATGGGGATGACGGACCCTCGGGTCTGACTCCACCGCCTGCCTGACTGCTCAGGAGCGATGTCACAGTAGCGCGACTGTGCCGGAATCCCACCGGCTTCCTCGTGCCCGTCAGAGGGAGACTAGCGGTCCTTCCGGGGCGAGGGACAGTTGTCTCACCGGATCGCGCTGGCCAGCGCGGCGAGCAACCTCCGGGTCGCCTCGGGGGAGCGGACGGCGATCCGCACCCACTCCGGCCCCAGGCCCGGGAACGTGTCGGCACGGCGTACGGCGAACCCCTCGGCACGCAACCGCTCCCGGACGCCCTCGCCGGGCCGGGCCAGCACGAACGGAGCTGCACTCGCGACATGGTCGATGCCCAGTTCGGCCAGCCCGTCGGTGAGCACCCGGCGGCGTACGACGACCTGCTCGGCCCGGCGGGCTGCTTCGGCATCCGCCTCGGCGCTGGTGCAGGCCACCATGGCCGCTGCCGCCGTGGTGGCCACTGCCCAGGGCACCTGTCCGTCCCGGAGGGCGGTGATCACCTCGGGCTCGGCCAGGACGTAGCCGGCCCGCACCCCGGGGATCGCCCACAGCTTGGTGAGGCTGCGGACCACGACCAGGCCCGGCACCGGGGCACCGGCCAGCGACTCGCGCTGTCCGCCGACCCCGTCCATGAACGCCTCGTCCACGACCACCAGGCGGCCGGGGCGGACCAGGGCGCGGATCGTGGCGGCGCGGTGGAGCACCCCGGTCGGGTTGGTCGGGTTGCCGACGACGACCAGGTCGGCCTCCTCGGGCACGGTGCCGGGATCGAGCGCGAAGTCATCCTCGGCACGGCACAGGACGTGGCGCGGCGTGTGGCCGGCATTGGCCAGGGCGACATCGGGTTCGGTGAACTGGGGGTGGACCACCACCGGGTGGCGCCAGTCGCGGAGCCGGGCGATCAGGGTGAACGCCTCGGCGGCGCCGGCGGTGGCGAGCACGTCCGCGGTGGCGCGGCCGTGGTGGCGGGCCAGTGCTGCCTCGGCCGCGGTGGCGTCGGGATAGTGGTGGGTCTCGGTGAGGCTGGCGTGCAGCGCATCGCTGAGCCAGTCGGGTCGTTGCCCCTCGAAGACGTTGACCGCGAAGTCGACCAGCCCCTCGCCGGCCTCGACGTCGCCGTGGTGGCGCAGGGGGTCGGTCGCGTCGAACGCAGGCAGGTCGCCGGTTGATGTGTCGGTTGCCGTCACCTGGTGACTGTGGACGACACCGTCATCACGCAGCGGACCGTGCTCCCGTGCCGCGTCGGCGAATCGTTGCGCCAACTGGGAGTGCCCGGCCCAGTGCACGTGCAGGTAGGAGGCATGCAGCGATGGCCCGGCGAAGCCGACCTCGACCCCGTCGGCGCCCCAGGCCGCCACCTCGCCGCGACCGGGGGAGACCGTGGTGCGGTGGAACTCGTGGGTGTTCACCACCTCGCCCGGCCTGGTCAGCAGGGTCTCGGTGGCCGAGGAGACGGACCGGTAGGAGAGGGTCAGCCGTGGACTCATCCGGGCCGAGGTGGGCAGCACCCCGGCCATCGGGGCGCCGTCGATGTCACGGCACAGGTAGAGCAGGCCGGCACACTCCGCGACCGTCGGTACGCCGTCCAGAACGGCGGTGCGGATGGCGTGGCGCAGCGGGGCGTTGGCGCTCAATCCGGCAGCATGCACCTCGGGGAACCCGCCCCCCAGGTAGATGCCGCTGGTGCCGGGCGGCAGGCCCGCATCGTGCAGCGGGTCGAAGGTGACCACGTCGCAGCCTGCGGCACGGAGCAACTCCTCGGTCTCGGCATAGCGGAAGGTGAAGGCGCGGCCGCCGGCCATCGCGATCACCGGGACAGGCCCGGGCGTGGCCTGTGCCGGGGAGGGCAGTGCGTACGCCGGGTCCCACGGTTCCGCGTCCAGTGCAGGGGCCTGCCGGGCCAGGGCCAGCACCTGGTCCAGGTCGATCCGTTCCGCGACCCGTTCGGCCAGCCGGTCCAGGGAGGCGGCTGCCTCGTCGCGCTCCTGGGCGGGGACCAGGCCGAGGTGCCGCGACGGGGCCACGATGCCGTCGTCGCGGTGCAGCACACCCAGCACGGGCAGCTTGATCGCACGGCGTACCTCGTCGGCATGCCGCTGTGAGCCGGCCTTGTTCAGGATCACCCCGACGATGTCGACGGAGTCGTCGAAGTCGGCCATTCCCTGCACCACCGCCCCGATCGAGCGGGAGGCGTGCGAGATGTCCACGACCAGGACCACCGGGGTCCGGGTCACCCGCGCCACGTGGGCGGTGGAGGCGAAGCCGTCGCCGCCGATCTGGCCGTCGTGGAGGCCCATCACCCCCTCGACCACCGCCAGGTCTGCACCGCGCGCACCGTGCAGCAGCAGGGGTGCCAGCAGGTCCTCGCCGACCAGATGGGGGTCCAGGTTGCGACCGGGGCGACCGGTGGCCAGGGCGTGGTAGCCGGGGTCGATGTAGTCCGGCCCCACCTTGTGGCCGCTGACCGCCAGTCCGGTGCGGGCCAGCGCCGCCATCAGGCCGGTGGCGATGGTGGTCTTGCCGTGCCCGGAGGCGGGCGCGGCAACCACCAGTCGCGGCAGCGTGGTCACGGATGCACCACGCCCTACCATTCGATGCCCCGCTGGCCCTTCTGGCCGCGATCCATCTGGTGCTTGATCTTGGTCATCTCGGTGACCAGGTCGGCGGCATCGATCAGCTTCGGGTCGGCCCGGCGGCCGGTGACCATCACGAACTGGCGTCCGGGCCGGTTCACGAAGGTCTCCACCACGTCGTCGATGTCGACCCAGCCCCACTGGATCGGATAGGTGAACTCGTCGAGGACGTAGAGGTCGTGCCGCTCCTCTGCGATCCGTTGCTTCACCTCGGCCCAACCCTCGGCAGCGTCGCGGGCATGGTCCTCGGTGCTGCCCTCCTTGCGCTTCCACGACCAGCCGGCGCCCATCTTGTGCCACTCCACGGGACCGCCCTCACCGGTCTCCTCGTGCAGTTGGCCGAGCCGCTCGAAGACGGTCTGCTCGCCGATCCGCCACTTGGCCGACTTCACGAACTGGAAGATGCCGATGTTCCAGCCCTGGTTCCAGGCACGCATCGCCATCCCGAAGGCGGCCGTCGACTTGCCCTTCCCGTCGCCGGTGTTGACCATCAGCAGCGGTTGATTGCGGCGCTGGGCCGTGGTCAGTCCGTCGTCGGGGACGTTCTCGGGGACTCCCTTGGGCATCAGGCTGCTCCTTCCGTACGGCGGCCGGTGCCCTCCGGGCCGCGACCGAGCGATCCGTGGACGGCGCCGGTCAGGGCCGAGGCGCTGACGTCGCCGAGGGCGACGTACTCGGCACGGAGTTCGTCGGCCAGGTTCCTGGCCAGCCCCATCCGGAAGCGGCCGGTCTCGCAGTCGATCACCAGCGCCGCGGTGCCCTGGGCGGCGAGGTGGGCGGCGACCTGCCGCGACCGGGCCACGGCATCGGGGCCGTACGTCGCCCTGCCGTCGGTGACCACCACCAGCAGCGGCCGCCGTCGCGGATCACGGATCCGCTCCAGTCGCAGCGCCTCGCTCGCGGTGAGCAGCCCCTCGGCCAGCGGGGTCCGTCCGCCGGCCGGGAGGTCGTCGAGGCGCGCGGCGGCGATCTCCACCGAGCCGGTCGGTGGCAGGGCGAGGTCTGCGGAGTCCCCGCGGAAGGTGACCAGGCCGACCTTGTCGCGGCGCTGGTAGGCATCGAGCAGCAGGGAGAGGATCGCGGTCTTCACCTGTTCCATCCGCTTGCGGGCTGCCATCGATCCAGAGGCGTCGACGCAGAAGAGGATCAGGTTGGATTCGTGGCCCTCCTTGGTGGCCACCCGCAGGTCGGTGCCGCGGAACGCCAGGGGCCCTGCACTGCGACCGCGGAGCGCCTGGTGGGGTGCGGCGGCCCGGATGGTCTCGATCAGGTGGATCGAGCCCCCCTGGCCGGCGAGCGGGCTCCGTGCGCCGATCCGCCGCCCGGACTCGGTGATCGCCCGGCTGCGTCGCCCGGCCTCGCCGCTGCCGGTGCCGGAGACGGTGAAGAGCCGGGGGCGGTAGGGCTGGTCGGCGCGGACCACCTCGCCGGGGGCGTCCGGGTGAGCGCCCGCCCCGGCGACCGGGTCGTCGGGTTCGTCGGTCGTCCCGGATGCCTGGTCGCCACGGTCCGGGCCACCGTCCTGGGCACCGCTGTCTGGTGCTCCGTGGTCCGACGCGTTGGCCGGGTCGGTGCCCTCCGCGGAGTCGGTGGACGAGGCGTTCTCGTCGGGCTGGTCCGGTGACTCCGGCGCGTCGTCCGGGCCGGGCCCGTCCGGCTCCGGCGGCAGGTCGTCCTCGCCGAGCAGCGCATCCAGCAGGTCCTCGTCGATCCCGGGGGCGTCGAACGGGTTGCGGCGGCGCCGGTGCGGCAACGCGAGGCGAGCAGCAACGCGGATGTCGTCGCGACCCACCGACGTACGACCGTGCCAGGCAGCGTGCGCGACCGCGGTCCGGGCAGTGACGATGTCGGCCCGCATCCCGTCGACGTCGAAGGCGGCGCAGATCTCGGCGATCTTCAGCAACGCGGCGTCACCGAGCACGACCTGCTCGACGAGTTCCTGTGCGGCCAGGATCCGCTCGGTCAACTCGGACTCGGCCCCGGCGTACGACGCGGCGAAGCCAGCCGGGTCGTTCTCGAAGGCGATCCGGCGCCGGACCACCTCGACCCGGAGCTCCGGGTCGCGCGGGGCCGCGACCTCGACGGTCAGCCCGAACCGGTCCAGCAACTGGGGTCGCAGTTCACCCTCTTCGGGGTTCATCGTGCCGACCAGCACGAACCGGGCCGGGTGCTCCACCGAGACCCCGTCGCGCTCGACGGTGGAGCGGCCCATCGCGGCTGCGTCCAGGAGCAGGTCGACAAGGTGGTCGTGGAGCAGGTTCACCTCGTCGACGTAGAGGATCCCCCGGTGTGCGCGGGCGAGCAGTCCGGGCTCATATTCGGCGACCCCGGCCGAGAGTGCCTTCTCCAGGTGGAGCGAGCCGAGGACCCGGTCCTCGGTGGCCCCGACCGGCAACTCGACGAGCCGCACCGGGCGGGCCTCGACCGCGGCGTCTGCGGGGATCGGACCGTCCGGGGTGGTCGGCTCGGGGGAGCGGGGGTCGATCGAGAAGCGGTCACCGGCATAGACGTCGATCGGCGGCAGCACCGAGGCCAGGGCGCGGACCATGGTGGACTTGGCGGTGCCCTTCTCGCCCCGGACCAGGACCCCGCCGACGGCTGGCGAGATGGTGGTCAGGACCAGGGCCAGGGCCATGTCGTCGGAGCCGACGACGGCGCTGAACGGAAAATGGTCGGGTCGTGCGTGTGGCATCGGGGGCTCCCGCTCTCATCAGCCAGCGAATGGGTGGTCAGCGCGAGGCCGGTCTTCGGACTTCTGCTGCCTCCACAAGCGTGGCGGCCGCAGTCACCGCAGCGGGCCCTGTGCCGGAATCTCACCGGCTTCCCAGATTCTCCCCGCAGCCACATGGACGTTGGGGCACCTCGTGCTGGCCACACCGTAGCCCGTGACGTGCACCGCCCTGCGCCGGGGCCGGGATCCCTCAGGCCAGCCGCCGGATCCACCGCTCGACCTCGGCCCGGCTGCGCAGGCGCACGACGACCATGTCCGGTCGGGCGGCCGCGGTGGCAGGCACCTCTTCGCGGTACTTGTCCCGGGTGCTGATCGACCAGCGCACCACGTGGCCGGGGTCGGTGAAGAATTTCCACAGCGGACCCTCGCGGTTGCCGTTCCACAGTTCCTCGCGCCGAATCCGGCGCCGCACCGTGCGGCGTACGACGCGGCCCAGCGTGAGCCCGAACGGCAGGTCCAGCCAGACCATCAGGTCGGCCGCCTCGGCCAGCACCGGCCGGGCACTGGTGTATTGCCACTCGGTGACCCACGCCGGTTGCGTGACCAGCGTGGCGACGTCCTGGTCGAACTCGGGCCGTGGTGTCCACCCCGGTCCGTGGAAGAGGCCGTCGATCTCGGTGTGCGGCAGCTCCAGCGCGGCACCGATCCGGCTCGCCAGGGTGGTCTTGCCGCTGCCGCTCACCCCGGCCACCAGCACCCGCCGGGGCCGGCGTGGCAGGGGATCGTCGGCGCCGAGCACCCGTGGAGGATAGCGGGCCAGGCCGCGTTTACCAGCACGTCCTAGATTGGTCCGGTGTCCGCCAGCACCGTTCTCGACCTGGCCGACGTCTCCTTCATCCGTGGCGGACGCCTGCTCCTCGAGGACGTGAGCTGGCGGGTCGCTCGAGGAGAGCACTGGGCACTGATCGGCCCCAACGGCGCCGGCAGGAGCACGCTGCTCAACCTGTGCGCCGCCGTCACCTTCCCCAGTCGCGGCGCGGTCAGTGTGCTCGGCTCCGTGCTGGGCCGGGTCGACCTGCGCGAGTTGCGTCGTTCGATCGGTTTCGTGAACCCGCGCCACCAGATCGCCTCCAACCTCACCGTGGAGCAGGTGGTGCTGACCTGCTGATGAAGGCGACCGGGATCGACACTCCCGAACCGCGCTGGCTGACCATGTCGCAGGGCGAGCGGGGACGTGCGCTGATCGCCCGTGCCCTGATGCCGGACCTGCCGCTGTTGCTCCTCGACGAACCGAGCACCGGCCTGGACGTGGCGGCGCGCGAGCAGATGATCCGCACCGTTGCCATCCTGCCCGATGTCATCGAAGGCCCGACCACGGTCACGGTGACCCACCACTTCGAGGAACTGCTGCCGACCACGACGCATGCGGCGCTGGTCCGCGCCGGACGCCTGCTCGCCGCGGGGCCGGTCGACGACGTGCTCAGCTCGGAACTGGTCACCGAGGCCTTCGACCACCCGATCGAGGTGGGCCGCCGAGGTGGACGCTGGTACGCCGTTGCCCGCTGAGGCGCTACCCTCGGGCGCCATGTCCCCCCACCAGTCCGTCACCGTGATCGGCATCGGCGCCGACGGCTGGGAAGGGCTCCCGGTCAGGCTGCGGACCCGCGTGCTGGAGGCAGGGGTGGTGCTCGGCGGGGCCCGCCACCTGGCCCTGTTGCCGCCCGCCGACCAGGCGCGCGTGCCGTGGCCCAGGCCGTTGCGGGAACGGTTGCCGGTGCTGCTGGCCGAGTACGCCGATCGCTCGGTCGTCGCGCTCGCCTCGGGAGACCCGATGCTCTCCGGGATCGGCACCACCCTGGTCGGCCTGCTCGGGGCGGAGGCGGTCGACGTACACCCGGCGGTCTCCTCGGTCGCCCTGGCCCGGGCCCGGATGGGATGGTCGGCGGAGTCGACGTACGTCGTGTCCCTGGTCGGGCGCCCACTGGAACGGGTGCTGGCCGCGCTGGCCCCGGGCCGCCGGCTGCTGGTGCTCTCCGCCGACGAGACCACGCCGGGAGCCCTGGCCGGACTGCTCACCGCCGCCGGGCACGGCGAGGCGCGGATGAGTGTCCTGGGTGATCTGGGTGCTGAGGAGGAGAGCCGGATCGATGCACTGGCCCGGGAGTGGTCCCAGATCGCGGCAGTGCCACGGTTGAACCTGGTCGCGCTCGCGATGCCGGAGGCGCGGGAGGCCGCGGCCGGTGGGACGCAGTACGGATCCTGGGTCGCAGGCCTGCCCGACGACGCGTTCGAACACGACGGGCAACTCACCAAGCGTGACCTGCGGGCCAGCGCCCTGGCCCGACTCGCCCCGATGCCGGGCCAGTTGCTCTGGGACGTCGGTGCCGGCGCCGGATCGATCGGCATCGAATGGATGCGAGCGCATCCCACCTGCCGCACCATCGCGGTCGAGGCCCACCCCGAGCGCGCTGCGCGGGTCACCCGGAATGCCCACGCCCTCGGCGTACCGGACCTGGTCGTCGTCGAGGGACGCTCGCCCGAAGCGCTGGACGGGCTGGAACGCCCCGACGCGATCTTCATCGGCGGTGGAGCCCGGGGCGACGGCCTGCTCGAGAAGTGCCAGGAGGCGCTGCGGCCGGGGGGACGGCTGGTGGTGCACGGCGTCACCCTCGAGACCGAGGCGCTGCTGGCGACGGCGTACGCCGCTCACGGTGGAGAACTGACCCGGATCGGCGTCGAGACCGCTGCGCCGATCGGAGGGCTCACCGGCTGGACGCCCGCGCGTGCGGTGACCCAGTGGGCCTGGACCAAGGAAGCAGGGAAATGACCGTCCACTTCATCGGTGCCGGGCCCGGCGCCGCCGACCTGATCACGCTGCGTGCGGCACGGATGCTCTCCTCGGCCGACGTGGTGCTCTACCCGGGCACCTACATCGACGCCGAGGTGCTCTCGCACTGCCGCGCCGACACCGCACTGGTGGACACCCAGCAGCTCGACCTGGACCAGATCCTGCAGGTGCTCGTCACCGCCCACCAGGTGGGGCACACCGTGGTCCGGCTGACCTCGGGCGACCCGTCGCTCTACTCCGCCCTGGCCGAGCAGGCGCGGCGCCTCGACGAGGCCGGCGTGCCGTGGGACGTCACCCCCGGAGTCCCGGCGTACGCCGCCGCAGCGGCCGCCCTGGGCAAGGAACTGACCGTGCCGGAGCTCGCCCAGTCGGTGGTGCTGACCCGAGCCCAGGCCCGCTCCACCGTGATGCCGGCAGGAGAGACGCTGGCGAACTTCGCGGCCACCGGCGCCACCCTGGTGCTGCACCTGGCGATCACTCGGGCCCGGGAGATCGCCGCCGAGCTCGCCGGACATTATGGCGCCGACTGCCCAGCTGCGGTGGTCTCCCGGGTCAGCCAGCCCACCGAACTGGTGCTGCGCGGCACGCTCGCCGACATCGCCAACCAGGTGGAGGCCGCGGACTTGCGGCAGGCGGCGCTGATCATGGTCGGCCCCGCACTGGACCCGGCCCGGGTGGCGGAGTCGTACCTCTACGACCCGGCCCGCGACCGGTCACTCAAGCGCTGAGCGGACTGCTCCCGATGGGAGTGGTGCGGACGGACATGCAGTTCGACGCCTCGCACGCGGGTCTCCCGATCACGGCGCTGGACGCGTCGCTGATCTGCATGTCCGTCGGCAGAGGCTCACTCCACGAACCGCGGCGTCCAGACCCTCCCTGCGGACGTGACGCGGGTGCTCGACGCACCGACCAGCACCAGGCACTTCATGTCGATCGTGGCCGGGTCGAGGGCGCCCAGCGTGGTCACGACCAGTGACTCCTCAGCTCGCCCGATGTCTCGCCCGATCACGACGACGGTCTCCGGGGAGCGGTGCTCCAGGAGCACCTTCTGCGCCTGCGCCACCTGGTCGACGCGGGAACGCGAGGCGGGGTTGTAGATCCCCAGCACCAGGTCGGCCTCGGCGACAGCGCGCAGTCGGCGCTCGATCACCGGCCACGGCTTGAGCCGGTCCGAGAGGCTCATCACCGCGAAGTCGGCCCCGATCGGCGCGCCGGCGCGGGCCGCCACGGCCTGGATCGCACTCACCCCGGGCAGCACCCGGACCGGCACCTGGGCGTACGCTGGATCCTCGGCGGCCTCGAAGACGGCGGAGGCCATCCCGAAGACACCGGCATCCCCGCCGGAGACCACGGCCACCCGTTCCCCGCGCAGCGCCAGGTCGAGGGCGAACCTGGCCCGGTCCACCTCGACGGTGTTGCCCGACGCGTGCCGCTGCAGTCCGGACCGCTGCGGGACCCGGTTGACATAGGGGGCATAGCCGACCACATGGTTGACCTGTGCCAGGGCGGTGGATGCCTCGGGAGTGAGCCACTCCTCGGGGCCAGGACCGAGCCCGACGACGAGGACCTCCGCGGCTCCCTCCGCAACCCGGGAACGGGCCTCGGTCGCCGGAGCCCGGCGCCCGCCGGGGTCGGCGGCCAGTGAGTCGCCCGGGACCACGATCAGCGAGAAGTACGGCACCGTCGCCGGGTCGACCTCGGTGACCCGCATCCATCGCTCGGCGGGCATCGAGGCGCGCTCGATGTACCACGCATGCTCCAGCCTGCCCGCCTGGGCGAGCGCGTCCACCACGCCGGGGAAGCGACGTCCGAGCTTCATGATGATCGCGCCGTCGGTGTCGGCCAGGCGACGCGCCAGCTCCGGGACCGGAAGGGTGCCGGGCAGCACGGTGAGCACGTCGGTCTGCCGCACCAGTGGCGTGGCGACCACCGCGGTAGCGGCCGCGAAGGCCGGGACGCCCGGGACCACCTCGGTGACGAAGTCAGGGGAGAGCCGATCGTGCAGATACATGAACGAGCCGTAGAAGAGCGGGTCGCCCTCGGCCAGCACCACGACGGTGCGTCCCGCCTCCAGGTGGGCGCGGAGCCTGTCCGCGCATTCCTCGTAGAAGGCCGCCATCGCGCCGGCGTACCCCCCCGGATGGTCGGTGCTGCCGGTGGTGACCGGATAACGCAACTCCTCCTCGATCACGCCGTCCGGGATCAGGTCGGCCGCGATCCGGCGCGCGTTCGACTCCTTGCCGACGCCTGCGTGATAGGCGATCACGTCGGCGGTGGCGATCAGCCGGGCGGCCTTGCGGGTGATCAACTCCGGATCGCCGGGGCCGAGCCCGACGCCGTACAGGTGCCCTGCCATCACTGTGCCTCCTTGAGTGATGCTTGCGGTGCCTCGCTCCGGCAGGCCTCGTGCCTCGGCATGCCTGCGCTTCCGCTCCTCGCCATCACTCGGTCTCCTGGGCCAGTGCGTTCAGCGCGGAGGCAGTCATCGCGGATCCGCCGCGGCGCCCGCGGACGGTAAGGAACGGTACGTCGATGCCGTGGTCGTCGGCGAAGGACGCCAGTGCCTCCTTGGACTCGGCGGCCCCGATGAAGCCGACCGGACAACCAATGATCGCCGCCGGTCGGGGAGCTCCGTCGAGCAGCAGCTCCAGCAGGTGGAAGAGCGCGGTGGGAGCGTTCCCGATCGCCACCACGGCGCCGTCGAGTCGGTCGCCGAGCAGGGAGAACGCCGCCGCGGAGCGCGTCGTGTCGAACGCGCGGGCCAGTTCCGGCACCCGCTCGTCGCGCAGCAGGCAGAGCACCTCGTTGTCGCGGGGCAACCGCGCCCGGGTGACGCCGGAGGCGACCATGTGTGCGTCGGTGATGATCGGGGCCCCGCACTCGAGCGCGCCACGCGCGGCGGTCACCAGTCCGGGATGGATCACCAGGTCACCGGTCAGGTCGGTCTGGCCGGTGCCGTGCACCATCCGCACCGCAACCTTCTCGGCACCGGCGGGCAGGTGGTCGAGGCGGGCCTCGGCCCGGATCGTGGCGAACGAGTCGAGATAGATCGCCGCGCCGTCATCGATGTATTCGTAGCGCTTGGGCGGCCTGGTCAGGGACATCGTCACTCCTCGGGGTTCTCGCCCCATCAGCGGATGGTGATGTCCTGCGGCCAGTGTCTGGCTCGGCGCAGATGCACCTCACAGTGGCGGAACCGCCCCGGACTCGCACCGGGTTCCTGCCCCACAGGACGAGGGCAGCCTAGATCGTGCCCGGCTCGATCAGGTCGGCGGGCCGGACGGTGACCGGGAACGGCACCTCGGCGGACCAGGCATCACCGGGACCGATCCGGGCCACCTCGGCGAAGCAACCGTCCTCGAATTGCCAAGCGATGAACTCGCCGTTGTCCGGATCGATCACCCAGTACGCCGCGACCCTCGCCTGCTCGTAGGCATCACGCTTGCGACCGAGATCCAGGCGTCGGGTGCTCGGGGAGAGGACCTCGACGGCGAGGAGCGGCGGGACGGGAAGGTTCGTCGCCGAGAAGGCCGCCCGCGGAGCGACGAGGAGGTCGGGCTCGACCACGGTGCCCGCCGCGAGGATCACATCCACCGGGGCGTAGAGGACGGCGAGAGCGTCCGGGCACGCCCTGTCGAGAACGCGGAAGAGATTGCCCGACACGAACTGGTGCCGTGGTGCGGGTGCCGGCGTCATGACGAGGGCCCCGCCGATGAGTTCATGTCGACGACCGTCCTCCGGAAGCCGTTCCCGGTCCTCCGACGTGAAGGGTGCGCGCTCACGGGTGAGGACCGCCGACCCGTCGACCAGTTCGACGTCCGTGCCGATCCAGGGGACCCGGTCGAGGTCCTCGCGGGTCAGGGGCCGTCCCCACGGCAGGGTGGTCATGACTCCCATGGTGCCTCATCTCCTCGCATGGTGTCCGCATGCAAGGAGGTTGCCACCGAACGCGACCCTGGCGCAGGCGTCATCCACAGGCTCAGGTGCAGGCGATCACGGACCGCCACGGAGTGACCACCAGGCGGGCCGGGTGCCGCTCCAGCAACTGCGCCAGCAGGCTCGCATCGAGGAGTCCGTCCGGCACCGGCACATGCTCGATGCCTGTCGCCAGGACGCCGTACGCCGGCGGCTCGCTGCGCACCCGGGTGGCCGGATCCGCAGGGACCACGGGATGCAGGAGGTCCGACAGTTCGTTGACGTGCCACGGGGCTTCCGGCCCGGTCCCGCGGGCGGCGACGAAGGCCCGGGCCAGGTCCAGCAGCAACGGGACCGCATCGTCCACGGCGACGACGGGGCCCCACTCGTCACCGACCCGCACCTGGCACCGTGACGCGTCCAGGGCGATCAGGCCGAGGTCACCACGGCGGTCGATGACGTCCCCGCGGCCATCGTCGAGGACGAAGAGGAACCGCGCCGACAGACCGGCGTACACCGGATCGGCACACAGGCCCTCGTCCAGCGCCGCCGCCATCGGCCGCAGATCCACCCGGCCCGCGTTGACGTGTCGTTCACTGTCACCAGGTGACAGCAACCGACACGGTTGTGGCGCGTCGAGGCCGGTCAACGGCGAGACCAGCACGTTGCGGACCAGTTCATGGCTCGGCACGGGCAGCAGCCCGGTCGCAGCGATCGCCGCGACCACGTCGGCATCGAGGCACCCATCGCTGGACGGCAGCGCCCTCAGTTGCAGGTTGGCGCGACGGGTCAGGTGGACCGTGCCGTTGCCGAACGCGGTGGCGACCTCCATCAGTGCCGCCAGAGACCGTGGCAAGACCTCGCCACCTATCAACCGCAGCCGGACCAGTGCGCCGTCCTCGGCGGGCCACGGGCGCAGTACGCCGGGGCAGAGGTCGCCACGCGTCCGGGAAGTCACTGGGACATGGTAGGCATCCGGTGACCTCGGTCTCACCGGGAGCCTCCGCGAGACAGGGCCCGATCCGTTGGCCTAGGGTGGCCCTGCCAGTCAAGCTCGACCGAGCCAGGGAACCCGGTGGGAATCCGGGACTGACGCGCAGCGGTGAGGGTTGACGGGCGGGACACCACGTCACTGGGACTCGTTCCCGGGAAGACGTCCCGTCCGGATGATCCCGAGTCCGAAGACCTGCTGGCAGCAGGGTCCGCCCTGTCCCCATCCGCTGGCTCCGCGCATGAGCCATGACCCCGAGGAATGCCATGCACCGCATGTCCAAGGCCACCGCGCTGGCCGCCACCCTGTCCCTGAGCGGCCTGCTGCTGGCCGGCTGCGGCTCCGACGCCACGACGGCCGAGGGCAACACCCAGATCGAGAACTGCGGCGAGCAGGCGACGTACGACGTGCCCGTCCAGCGTCTGATCGCGACCAGCAACTCGGCCAACATCGGGACCCTGCTCCGGGTCGGCGCCATCGACCAGATCGCCGCAATGTCCCTCTCGCCGGGCAACGACGCCCTGATGAACGAGCTCTTCGACGTCGACGTCAGCGATGTCCCGCGGCTGCAGAGCCCGATCTCGATCGAGTCCATCGTCGGCCCCGACCCCGACCTGCTGATCGGCTCCTACAGCGGCCTCTTCTCCGGCTCCTCGGGGGTGACCCGCGAGGACGCCGAGGGACAGGGCATCGCGACGTACGTCATCTCCGACAGCTGCCGGCAGGATTCTGCTGCCGGATCCGAGTCAAAGCTCGGCACGATGGGCCCGTGGGACGCGCTGCGTGCCGACATCGAGAACTACGGCATCCTCACCGGCCACGAGGACAAGGCCGACGAGGCGCTGGCCGAGCTCGAGGAGCGGCTGGCTGCGCTGGAGGCGGCACCGCAGGGGGATGCCGCGCCGCGCATCCTGCTCTTCGACAGCGCCACCACCGACGTCTACACCTCCGGCCGCAACGGTCCGCCGCAGGGCATCATCGACGCGGCCGGTGCCGAGAACGTCTTCGCCGAGGAGGACACCACCTGGTTCCGCGCCTCTTGGGAGGCGGTCACCGCCAAGGACCCGGACGCGATCCTGGTGATGGACTACCGCAGCGATGACCCGAACGAGGTCGCGTCCAAGATCGAGACGATCCGCACGCACGCCGCGCTGAAGGACTCCGAGGCCGTCCAGCAGGACCGGATCATCGTGCTGCCGCTGGCCCTGTTCACCAGCGGTTACGGCAACATCGAGGCAGCCGAGCAACTGCGTGCCGGGCTGGAGGAACTGGGCCTGCTGCCCGAGTCGGGGATCACCGGCACCATCGACCTGCGATGACGCCGGACGCGGTCCTCACCCGCCTTGCCGAGGCCGACCCCGCCTCCTACCTGCTCCAGGGGCCGCCCACCGGCCCGGAGCAGGGGTGGCATCGCTCCGCGGCACTGCGTGAGGCGTCGGTGTGGCCGGGCATCGCGCGTGCCTATGCCGCAGGCATCGGCTCGACGAGCCTCGTCGTCGGTGGATCCTGTGCCCTGCAGGGGTACGCCGGACGGGTTGCGGCGCTCTCCGTCGGGAGGTGGGCGCTGACCGGTCGCGGACTGCCGCTGGCCGACCTCGACACGGGGGTGCGGCTGGCGGACGGTCGAACCGTCGGGATCTGGGTCCCTGCATTCGACGAGGCAATGGCGCCGTGCTCGCCCGCGGGGGTGGCCGAGCACCTCGTCGCACACCTCGAGGGCATCCTCACTGCGTCACGCACCGTTTCCAGGATCACCGAGAAGGTGGCCTGGGGCAATGTCGCGGCGGCCGTGGCCGGAGCCTGGCGGCGTGCACATGACGGGGTGGCTCCCGCCTCCCGCCCCGACGTACGTCGTGCTGCCGTCTCGTGCCTGGCTGCGCCGGTCTGGCCCTGGGCGAGCGTGCCGATCAGCTGGGAGGCCGTCGAGGCTCCCTGGGGCGAGAGCCTCGCCCACCGCCGCCACACCTGCTGCCTGATCCGGCTGGCACCGGAGAAGCGGGCCTGTGCCTCGTGCAGCGACCTGGGCGAGGACGAGGTGCGGTCCCGATGGCAGGAGACGCTGGCTGGGGCGGCCCCGAAACCCCTGGAGTTGGTTTCCGATGGCGCACAGTGACCTCACCACGCGGCGCGACAGTGCCGGGGAGACCACGGCCGTGCCGGAACCCGGAACGGGAAACGATGCGCGGACCGCAGGTCCCGTCCCGGCCGGAATGCGACGGGTCCCGGTGGTGCCCCTGCTCATCGTCAGTTCCGTCGCGCTCCTGGTCAGCCTGCCGGCCGGCACCATGTTCGGCCCGACCCACATCTCCTTCGCCGACGTCGTCGACGTGTGGCAGGCACGGATCACCGGCGGCGCCGACGGGTCGGTGGAGGACCGGATCGTGTGGAACATCCGGGCACCACGCGTGATCCTGGCGGCCATCGTCGGCGGAGGCCTCGCCGTCGCCGGCACGATCGTGCAGACCCTGGTCCGCAACCCGCTCGCCGACCCCTACCTGCTGGGAGTCTCCGCCGGGGCGAGTGTCGGCGCGACCGCGGTGATCACCCTGGGCGTGCTGGCCGCAGCCGGCACCTGGGCCATCTCCGCGGGGGCGATGATCGGAGCCGTGCTGGCCGCGATCGCCGTCTTCGGGATCACCCTGAGCCAGGGCGGACTGACCCCGCTGCGCCTGGTGCTCACCGGCACCGTGCTCGCCTCGGCCTTCTCCGCGATGGCCAGTTATCTGGTCTTCCGCAGCGCCGAGCCGCAGATGGCCCAGGGCGTGCTCTTCTGGCTGCTGGGGAGCCTGGCCCGCGCCTCGTGGGAACAACTCCTGCTGCCGCTGGTGGTCCTGGTCGCCGTGCTGGTCCCGCTGGTGCTGATCCGCGGCTGGCTGGACGGACTGCTCACCGGCGCGGACGTCGCCGAGGGCCTCGGCGTCCCGGTGGCACGCCTGCGGATCGTCCTCTTCGTCTCGCAGGCAGTGCTGGTCGGAGTGATGGTCGCCGTCTCGGGGGCGATCGGCTTCGTCGGCCTGATCATCCCGCACGTCGCCCGACTCCTGGTGGGTCCGCTGCACGGCAGGTTGCTTCCGGTGGCTGCCGTGCTCGGGGCACTCTTCCTGGTCTGGGTCGACGTCGCTGCCCGGGTGCTGGCCCCGCCCCAGGACATCCCGTTGAGCGTGGTCACCGGCATCGTCGGTGCCCCGGTCTTCCTCGTGCTCCTGGGCAGGCGCCGCTATCGCTTCGGGGGTGAGTCGTGAACATCCACCTCCAGGCCCGTGGCCTGGCCTGCGGGCGGGGAAGGCACAGTGTCTTGCGTGACGTCGACCTGACCGTCCCCCGTGGTGGCCGGGTGGCCCTGGTCGGGCCCAACGGCTCGGGCAAGTCCACCCTGCTCCGCGCCCTGACCGGCGTTGATCGCCCCCACGCCGGGGAGGTGCTGCTCAAGGGTCGCCCGTTGGCCAGCTTCACGGCCCGGGAGCGCGCCCGGCAGATGGCGGTGGTCTCCCAGCACGAGGCACCCCCTGCCGACCTGCTGGTCCGGGAACTGGTGGCGCTCGGCCGATTGCCGCACCGCTCGCCCTGGTCCAGTGAGCCAGTCGACGATCACGCCATGGCGGCCCTGGAGCGCCTCGACCTGGCGCACTTCGCCGATCGTGCCGTGGACCAGCTCTCCGGTGGGGAGTTGCGCCGGGTCCTCCTCGCCCGCGCCCTGGCCCAGGACGTCGACCTGCTGGTCCTCGACGAGCCGACCAACCACCTCGACCTGCGCCACCAGCACGAGTTGCTCGCCACGGTCCGTGACCTCGACGTCACGGTGATCGCGGCCATCCACGACCTCCACCTGGCGGCCCGCTACCTCGACGAGGTCGTGGTGCTGCACCAGGGCAGGGTGCACGGCGTCGGCGACCCCGAGGAAGCGCTGAGCGCCGAGCGCGTCGCAGAGGTGTTCGGCGTACACGTGGCCAGGGTGCGCCACCCGGTCACCGGCCGGCTGCACCTGCTCGTCGAACCGGAGGAGGTGGTCGTCGATCCTGCACGCGCAATGCCCGGATGAGGGCGTTGCTAGAGTCCACCTTGCCGTGGTGCACGGGAAGCCGGTCTGATGCCGGCGCGGCCCTCGCCACTGTAGCCGTCCAGTCGACGGCCCTTGCGGTGCCCGATCCAGCAACAACGGGGGCACCGGACCACTGGGAACTGGATCCGTCCGGGCCCGGGAAGGTTGGCCGGAGACGTCGAGACGGAAGCCAGGAGACCGGCCACGGCGTTTTTGTTCCACGAGGGTTTGGAGAAACCAATGGTCAGTCGACCCGTGCGTCCGTTCACGCACCGCAACACCGCCAGCAAGACCGTCCGCGCCGCCGTGCTCGGAGCAGCCGCCGTCCTCGTCCTGGCCTCCTGCGCCGGCGAGCCCGAGTCCGAGAAGAAGGCAGCCGACCCCGGCGACGCCTACCCGGTCGAGGTCACCAGTTGTGGCCACACCTCGACGATCGAGGCCCGCCCGACCAAGGCGATCACCCTCAACCAGGGGGCGACCGAGGTCGTCCTCGCGCTGGGGCTGTCCGACCGGCTCGCGGGCACGGCGTACCTGGACGACGAGATCCCCGAGAAGTGGCGAGCGGCCTATGACGCGGTCCCCGTCCTCTCCGACGAATACCCCACCAACGAGGAACTGGTCGCAGCCGACCCGGACTTCCTCTACGCCTCCTACGGCAGCGCGTTCACCCCGGAGGTGGCTGGCACCCAGACAGACCTGGACGAGAAGGGTACGGCGTCCTACCTCTCGCCATTCGGCTGTGAGGACAAGACGCAGCGCCCCGAGCCCTCCTTCGAAGCGGTCTGGGACGAGATCGACGCCGTGGCCAAGGCCCTGGGCGATCCCGCCGCGGCAGAGCAGTTCCGCGACACGCAGCAGGCTCAGCTCGACGAGCTCGCCACCACCGCGGCCGGTGAGGGCCTGACCGTGTTCTGGTACGACGGTGGCGACAAGACCCCGACCGTCGGTGCCGGGGGCGGCGGACCTCAGCTGGTCCTGGACGCGGTCAAGGCGACGAACATCTTCGCCGACCTGGACGGTGGCTGGAACGAGGGCAACTGGGAGAGCGTCATTGCCGCCGACCCGGACGTGATCGTCTTCGCAGACGCTGCCTGGTCCACTGCCGAGGAGAAGATCGCCTACCTCAGGGGCGACCCGGTGCTGAGCCAGCTGACCGCGGTCCAGGACGAGGCCTTCGTGACGATCCCGTTCTCCGAGTCCACCCCGGGCGTGCGCCTCGTGGACGGTGCGGTGGGCGTCTCCGAGCAACTCGAGAAGCTCGCCGCGAACAGGTGACCCAACTCCACGACCGGGTCGCGCACCAGCAGGTGCGCGGCCCGGTCCTGAACAGGTCGCGACCGCTCGGTGCCCTCGCGCTGGTGGTCGCGGCCGGCCTGCTCGTGCTCTCGATGGCGATCGCCCTGGGCGTTGGTTCGGTCCCGGTCCCGGTCCCTGACGTGCTCGCGGTCGTGGCCCGGCGCCTGGGGCTGGGCGAGTTCGGCGTCACCGTGATCGACGACCGGCTGATCTGGCAACTGCGGATGCCGCGCGTGCTGGGGGCGGCCGCAGTGGGAGCCGCCCTGGCCATCTGCGGCGCCGTGCTCCAGTCGATCACCCGCAACGACCTGGCCGACCCCTACCTGCTCGGGATCTCGGGCGGCGCCGCGGTCGGTGCGGTGACGGTGATCGTGCTCGGTGTCTCCTTCGCTGGCCTGGCCGGCTCGGCAGCCGTCGGCGCCGCCGCCTTCGCGGGAGCGTTGGCCGCACTCGTCCTGGTGCTGGCGCTGGCCACCGGACCCGGCGGCAGCCTGCCCCCGGCCCGGACGGTCCTGGCCGGGGTCGCGGTCGGACAGGCGTGCGCGGCGTACACCTCGTTCCTGGTGCTCATGACCGGAGACAGCCACGCCGCTCGCCGCGTGTTGACCTGGACCCTGGGTTCGGTGGCCGGTGTCCGCTGGGACTCGGCGATCATCCTGGCCGTGGTCGCGGTGGCGGCAACCCTGCTCGCGCTGACCGCCGGCCGCAAGCTCGACGCGTTCGCGTTCGGCGAGGTCTCGGCGACCTCACTGGGGATCAACGTCACCCGACTGCGCTGGACCCTGCTCTGCGGCACCGCACTGGTCACCGCCTGTGTTGTTGCGTTCGCCGGGATGATCGGATTCGTCGGCCTGGTGGTGCCCCACATGGTGCGCATCCTGACCGGGCCGGGACACCGCCTGCTGCTGCCGATGAGCGCGCTGGCAGGAGGCCTCATCCTGGTCTGGGCTGACCTGCTCGCCCGCTCCCTCGTCGACGGCCGGGAGATCCCGCTCGGCGTGGTGACCGGAGTGGTCGGTGCGCCGTTCTTCGCATTCCTGCTCCGTCGGCACCGGGAAGCGGGGTGAGGTCAGCGTGAGGATCGAGACCCAGTCCCTGGCCTGGCGAGTGGCACGACGCACGATCATCGAGGACGTCGACCTCGTCGCCGAGCCGGGCACCGTCACCGGCCTGCTCGGCGTCAACGGTTCCGGCAAGACCACCCTGCTGCACCTGATGGCCGGGCTGCGCAAGCCATCGGCCGGCTCCGTCCTGGTCGGAGGCCAGCGCCTCGCCGCCATGCCAGCCACCGAACGGGCCCGCACCATCGCCATGGTCGAGCAGGAGTCCTCCACCAACCTGGACCTCTCGGTCCGCGACGTGGTGGAGCTGGGCCGGATCCCGCACCGCGGCCGGTGGTCCGGCAGCCCGGACGACCCCAGCATCATCGAGGAGGCGATGGGGATCGCCCAGGTCACCCACCTGTCCGCTCGTCGCTGGCAGACTCTCTCCGGAGGAGAGAAGCAGCGGACCCAACTGGCCCGCGCCCTTGCCCAGCAACCACGGGTGCTGCTCCTCGACGAACCCACCAACCACCTCGACCTCGGCCACCAACTCGACTTCCTGACCCGGGTGAGGAATCTCGGCCTGACCACGGTCGCCGCGCTGCACGACCTCGAACTGGCGGCCGGCTTCTGTGATCGCCTGGTCGTCCTCGACGCCGGCAGGGTGGTCGCCGCGGGTGCCGTCGCCGAGGTGCTCACCGGCGACCTGCTCCGCTGGGTGTACGCCGTCCGGGCCAGCGTCGAGGCCCACCCGCGCAATGGTCGGCCGCACCTGGTCTGGGACGGCCCACTGGAACGAGAGGAGGCCCGGCATGGCTGAACCCACGCCCACGCTCCCATCCACCAGCGCGGGCCACCCGCACCGTCCGGCCCTGGTGCTGGTGGGGATGTCGGTCCGCGAGGCTGACGCCCACGACAGCCTCGCCGTCCTGGCCGCACGGACCACCACCGAGGGTGAGTACGACGCCAGCGTCGCCTACCTGCAACTCGGGGACCCCTCGCTGCGCTGGGAACTCGATCGGCTCGCCGACGCCGGCACCACCCGGATCGTCCTGGTCGGGGTCTGCCTCGGCACCCTTGCCCCGGCCAACTCGTGGCTGCGCCGGATCGCCAGCCACTGGTGGCGCGAGCGTCCCGAGGCGGGCCGTCCCGTGGTCGAGGTGACCACGGCGATGGCGCGCAGCGACCTCGACCTGGACCTGGTCCTCGACGTCACCCGTCCGATCCACGGGGCGGAGGCGCCCCTGACCTCCGCAGCCTGGGAGGACGTCCCGCGCCACCGCCACCAGGTCCTCGTCTGCCGCGGGCCACGGTGCACCGCGCTGGCCTCGGACAAGACCGCGGAGGCGCTCGCCATCGAACTCATGCACCTGGGCCAGGGCGATGACGACGTCCTGGTCACCCAGACCGGATGCCAGTTCCCGTGCAACCACGCCCCGGTCGTCTCCGTCCAGCCCGACGACGTCTGGTACGGCAAGGCCGGCCCCGACGCGATCCGGCGCATTGCGCGCGAACACCTCGTTGCCGGGGTCCCGGTGGCCGAACACCGCCTGTCCCGCACCCGCACAGCCCACCCCGACCACCACAGTCCTGACCCACGAGCAAGCCAGGAGAACCCATGACCCGCATCGCCCTCCTCTCCACCTCCGACACCGACCTGCTCAGCGCCCGCGCCGCCGGATCCGACTACGCGCTCGGGAACCCGGCGCGGCTGGATGTGGCCGAGGACCTCCCGGGCCTGCTGGAGGGTGCCGACCTGGTCGTGGTCCGGATCCTGGGCAGCGCCCGTTCCTGGTCCGACGGCCTCGACGCAGTGCTGGCCACCGGCGTACCCGTCGTCGTCCTCGGCGGGGAGCAGGCACCGGACGCAGAGCTGATGGGCCACTCGACGGTCCCGGTCGGCACCGCGGCCGAGGCGCACGCCTACCTGGCCCAGGGCGGGGCGGGCAACCTGGCCAACCTGCATGCCTTCCTCTCCGACACCGTGCTGCTCACCGGCGAGGGGTTCGAGCCGCCGTACGTCGTGCCCGAGTGGGGTTGGGCGGCGCGCGAGGCATTGGCCGGGGCCGAGGACCGCGCCCGGATCGGTGTCCTCTACTACCGCGCTCACGAGGCCAGTGGCAACGCCGGTTTCGCGCACGCCCTGGCCGACGCGATCGACGCAACCGGCGAGGCGGTCGGCCTGCCGATCTTCTCCTCATCGCTCCGCTCGGCACCCGACGAGTTGTACGACGCCCTGGCCACCTTGGATGCCGTGGTCGTCACCGTCCTGGCCGCGGGCGGCACGGCACCCGGCACCGCCAGTGCAGGGGAGGACGACGAGGCGTGGGACGTCGAGCGGATGGAGGCCCTGGACATCCCCGTGCTGCAGGGACTCTGCCTGACCTCCAGCCGCGCGGAGTGGGAGGCCAGCGACGACGGTGTCACCCCGCTCGACTCGGCCAACCAGATCGCGATCCCTGAGTTCGACGGGCGGATCATCACCGCGCCGTTCTCCTTCAAGGAGATCGACCCCGACGACCCGGCTGGGCTGCCGCGGTACGTCGCCGATGCCGAGCGCTGCGCCCGGGTCGCCGGGATCGCGGTCAACCACGCCCGGTTGCGCCACATCGCACCGCAGGAACGCCGGATCGCGCTGATGCTCTCGGCGTATCCCACCAAGCACGCCCGGATCGGCAACGCAGTCGGCCTGGACACCCCCGTCTCCGCGATCCGGCTGCTGCGCCGGATGCGTGATGCCGGCTATGACCTGGGTGGACCCGGGGGAGAGGTCACCCGCTTCCTCGACCTCGACGACGACACCGAGGCCGGCAACGGACTGATCCACGCCCTGATCGCCGCCGGCGGCCAGGACGAGGAGTGGCTGACCGCGGCCCAGCTCTCGGAGTCGCACGTGCGGATCGGCAAGGCCGACTACGAGGCCTGGACCGCCGACCTGCCGGCCGCGCTGCGCGAGGAGATCGTCGAGGCCTGGGGTGCGGCGCCGGGGACGCTCTTCGTCAACGATGCCGGCGAGATCGTGCTGGCCACCCTGCGCGCCGGCAACATCGTGGTGATGATCCAGCCGCCGCGCGGCTTCGGTGAGAACCCGGTGGCGATCTACCACGACCCGGAGCTGGCGCCGAGCCACCACTATCTGGCGGCGTACCGCTGGCTGCAGGCACCGCAGGACCAGCACGGCTTCGGTGCGCATGCCGTGGTCCACCTCGGCAAGCATGGCTCACTGGAGTGGCTGCCCGGCAAGAACGCCGCGCTGGCCGCCACCTGCGCCACCGACGCGGCGATCGGCAACCTGCCGATGGTCTATCCCTTCCTGGTCAACGACCCCGGCGAGGGCGCCCAGGCCAAGCGCCGGGCGCATGCCACCATCGTCGACCACCTGATCCCGCCGATGGCGCGGGCCGAGTCGTACGGCGACATCGCCCGCCTCGAGGGCCTGATGGAGGAGTACGACCGGATCGCTGCCATGGACCCGGCCAAGCTGCCCGCCATCCGCGGCGAGATCTGGCAGTTGATGAAGGCCGCCGAACTCCACCGCGACCTCGGCATGGAGGAGCGCCCCGAGGACGACGACTTCGACGACTTCATGCTCCACATCGACGGCTGGCTCTGCGAGATCAAGGACGCCCAGATCCGCGACGGGCTGCACGTGCTCGGCCAGGCGCCCGAGGGCGAGGGCCGGGTCAACCTGGTCCTCTCCATCCTGCGCGCCGCCCAGATCTGGGGCGGCAACCAGGCCTCCCTGCCGGGGCTGCGCAGTGCGCTCGGCCTGAAGGAGGAGGCACCCGCCACCGAGGTTGACGCGATCGAGCAGCGCGCCCGCACTTTGGTCCAGGCGATGGAGGACGCAAACTGGGATCCCACCGCGGTCGACGACGTACTCGCCGCGCACGAGCCCGACCCGGATCCCGCGCTGGCCGCGATCCTGGACTTCGCAGCCACCCAGGTGGTGCCGCGGCTGGCGAAGACCACCGACGAACTGGACGCGGTGCTGCACGCACTCGACGGCGGCTTCATCCCCGCCGGCCCGAGCGGCTCTCCGCTGAGGGGCCTGGTCAACGTGCTCCCCACCGGGCGCAACTTCTACACCGTCGACCCACGTGCGGTGCCGTCCCGACTGGCCTGGGAGACCGGACAGGCCATGGCCTCCTCCCTCATCGCGCGCCACGTCGCCGAGACCGGGAAGGAGCCGCGCTCGGTCGGCCTTTCCGCATGGGGCACCAGCGCAATGCGCACCTCCGGTGACGACATCGCCGAAGTGCTCGCCCTGGTCGGCGTGCGCCCGGAGTGGGACGAGGCATCCCGCCGGGTCACCGGCCTGTCGCTGATCCCGCTCGAGGAACTGGGCCGCCCCCGGATCGACGTGACGGTGCGGATCTCGGGCTTCTTCCGCGACGCCTTCCCGCACGTGATCGCCATGCTGGACGACGCGATCCGGATGGCGGCCGAGGCCGACGAGCCGGACGAGCAGAACTTCGTCCGCGCCCATGCGCAGGCCGACCTGGCCGAGCACGGTGATGCCCGGCGTGCCACCACCCGGATCTTCGGCTCCCGCCCGGGCTCGTACGGCGCCGGGATCCTGCAGGTGATCGAGTCCGGCAACTGGCGCGACGACAAGGACCTGGCTGAGGTCTACACGGCCTGGGGCGGCTTCGCCTACGGCCGGGACCTGGACGGCGCGCCGGCCAGCGCCGACATGGAGGCCAACTATCGCCGGATCACCGTGGCTGCGAAGAACATCGACACCCGCGAGCACGACATCGCCGACTCCGACGACTACTTCCAGTACCACGGCGGGATGATCGCCACCGTCCGGGCACTGACCGGCAAGGCCCCGCGGGCGTACGTCGGCGACTCGACCACACCGGACGCCGTACGGACCCGCACCCTCGCCGAGGAGACCGCCCGCGTCTTCCGCTCCCGGGTGGTCAACCCCCGCTGGATCTCCGCGATGCAGCGCCACGGCTACAAGGGGGCCTTCGAACTGGCCGCGACGGTCGACTATCTCTACGGGTTCGACGCGACCGCCGGGGTCGTGCACGATTGGATGTACGAGAAGCTCGCCCAGGAATACGTCCTCGACGAGACCAACCAGGAGTTCATGAAGCAGGCCAACCCGTGGGCGCTGCGCGGCATCATCGAGCGGCTCGACGAGGCCGCGGAACGAGGCCTGTGGGCCGAGCCCGACCCCGACCTCGTGGCGGCAATGCAGCAGGTCTACCTCGACCTGGAGGGCGACCTCGAGGACGACGGCGCATGAGGCGGGTCCGGATCATCGGGATCGGATCCGGGCATCCCGACCAGGTCACCGCCGAGGCGGCCGAGGCGATCCGCAGCGTGGACTTCGTGATCGCCGCGGCCAAGTCGGACGACGACCGGTTGCTGGCTGCACGGCGCGAGATCGCCGCCCGCCACGGTGATCCTGAGGTGGTCGAGGTGCGCGACCCGGAGCGGGACCGGAACGACCCGGCCGACTACACCGGAGCGGTGATCGACTGGCACGAGGCGCGCGCCGCGGCGTACGAGCAGGTGCTCGCCGAGCGTGACGGCGATGCTGCCTTCCTGGTCTGGGGCGATCCGATGCTCTATGACTCCACGATCCGGGTGGTGGAACGGATCGCCGAACGGGCCAATGTCACCTTCGCGTGGGACGTGCTGCCGGGGATCTCGTCGCTGCAGGTGCTCGCGGCCCGGCACCGGATCGTGCTCCACGAGGTCGGGCAACCGACGGTGATCACCACCGGACGACGCCTGGCCGAGGCCGTCGGACAGGGGGCGGAGAACATCGCGGTGATGCTGGACGGGCGGCTCGCCTGCGCCACGCTGGCCGATCAGGACCAGTGGCGGATCTGGTGGGGCGCCAACCTGGGCACTCCCACGGAGGCCCTCGTCGCGGGCCGACTGGACACCGTGATCGACGAGATCCGCACCGTCCGCGCCGAGGCCCGGGAGCACTCCGATTGGGTGATGGACACCTACCTGCTCAGGAGGACGAGCGGTTCGCGGTCCGCTTGATCCCGTCCGCGATGCTCTCCCACAGGTCACGGGGCAGGTCGTGGCCCATCCCCTCGACCAGGAGCAGTTCCGAGCCGGGCAGGGCAGCCGACGTGGCACGGCCACCGGAGACGTGGACCATCTTGTCGGCCAACCCGTGGATCACCATCGACGGGACCGTCACCGAGCGCAGCGCCCGGGAGCGGTTGGGCTGGGTCAGGATCGCCAGCATCTGGCGCAGCACGCCCGGCCCGTTCAGGCCGCGATCCCACGTCTCCTCGGCACGCCGTACTGCCGATTCCCTCGGCTCCGGATAGGCCGGGGAACCGATCATCGCCCCCATCGCCACCGACTGCTCGACATAGGCGGCCCGCTCGGTGGGCCGCTTGGTGAGCAGCCGGGGAAGCAGGCTGGGGTGCTGCCATCCGACGGTGCGCTTGCCGGTGGTGGACATGATCGAGACCAGCGAACGGACCCGGCCCGGGTGCTCGACGGCCAGGGTCTGCACGATCATCCCGCCCATGGAGATGCCCGCCACGTGCGCCGCGTCGATGCCGAGGTGGTCCAGCAGGCCGACCGCGTCGGAGGCCATGTCGGAGAGCGGGTACGGCGCCTTGGCGCCGGGCAGTCCGAGCCCGGCACGGACGACGTCGGCACGGGAGACCCGGTCGGGCATGCTGGTCGACTTGCCGGTGTCGCGGTTGTCATAGCGGATCACGTAGAAGCCCTTGCGGGCGAGCAGCGTGCAGAACTCGGCGTCCCACCAGGTCATCGGCCCGCCCAGCCCCATCACCAGCAGCAAGGGGTCGGCATCGGACTCGCCGAATGTCTGGTAGCAGAGCTCGACACCGGGACTGACCGGCGCGAAGAGCTCCTCGGAGACCTTGACCTCAGGTGAAGGGGACATGGACTCCATCCAACACGACGATGCCGCTGCCGGTTCAATCTGCCCCGCGAAACCGGCAGGACCGGCTAGCGTGTCTGTCCATGGGGATGGCAGCTGGCAACCCGCTGGGAGATTTCCTGGCGCCTGCGGGATTCGAGCAACCCCGGATGCACCACCTGCTCAAGGAGACTGCCCTCGTCGGTGAGGCCGGGCGGGCGGTGCTGCGCGCCGGTTCGCTGCGGCGCGAACGCCGTGGCACGGCGTACGTCGATCGCTCGCCGCAGCGCGCCTCGGAGCCGGTGCTCCTGGTGCCGGGCTTCCTGGCCGGCGACTATTCGTTGCATCTGATGGCCCGCACCCTGCGCCGCAAAGGGTTCCGCACCTACAACTCCCGGATCACCTCCAACGTCTCCTGCCTGACCGGCAGTGCGGCGCTGCTGGAGCGGCGGCTGGAAGCGATCGCGGCCAAGCGGGAACGGCGGGTGCGGATCGTCGGGCACAGCCTGGGCGGGATGATCGCCCGCGGCCTCGCCGTACGCCGTCCCGACTTGGTCTCGGGGATCATCACCCTGGGCAGTCCGATGCTGGCGCCGGGTGCGTCCCACCCGGTCCTGCTCGCCGCGGCCGATGTGCTGGTCCGGTTGAGTCGCGCTGGCATCCCCGGCCTGATGAACGAGTCCTGTGTCGCCGGGGACTGTGCGCGCCAGGCCTGGGAAGAGTCACGCCAGCCGATCCCCGAAGGTGTCGGCCTCACCTGCATCTGGTCGCCCGGCGACGGCATGGTTGCCGCGGGGTCGTGCGTGGATCCCCTGGCCCGCTCGATCGAGGTGTCGGCCAGCCACATCGGTCTCGCCATCGACCCGCGGGTCGCCGACTGCGTGGTTGCCGAGTTGCGTGCCCAGGAGGCGCGGTTGATCGCTCGGCCCGCTGCCTCCTGATCTTGGGCTGGCGCGCGCGGTACGCCGTACGGCGGCACTTGTGCGGTGCTGTTGACGGAAAAGGGACGCACAGCACTACTCCAGCGACGATAACCCCGCGTTACACGTGAAGAAGAGGCGCCGTTGTAGGCGAAGGAGCGGGGCCGTTTCCTGCGAAGGAGCGGCGAAGGGTCAGCGCTTGAAGTCGATCGCCGAATAGGCGCGCAGCTTCTCCAGTTTGTGCTCGGAGATGATCTGGCGGATCGTCCCGCTGCGCGAGCGCATCACCAGCGAGTGCGTGGTGGCGCCGCCGGGGCGGTAGCGCACGCCCTTCATCAACTCGCCGTCGGTGATCCCGGTGGCCACGAAGAAGCAGTCGTCACCGGTGACCAGGTCGTCGGTGGTCAGCACCGCGTCGAGGTCGTGACCGGCGTCGACGGCGCGCTGGCGTTCGTCGTCATCGCTGGGCCACAGGCGACCCTGGATCACGCCGCCGATGCACTTCATCGCACAGGCGGTGATGATGCCCTCCGGGGTGCCGCCGATGCCCATCAGCAGGTCGATGCCGGTGTCGGGGCGGGCGGCCATGATCGCTCCCGCGACGTCACCGTCGGAGATGAACTTGATCCGCGCGCCGGTGGAGCGGATCTCCTCGACCAGGGCCTGGTGGCGCGGACGGTCCAGGACGCAGACGGTGATGTCCTCGGCCGAGACGCCCTTCGCCTTCGCGACGAGCTGGATGTTCTTCGTCGCGGGCAGCCGGATGTCCACCACGTCCGCGGCCTCGGGGCCGGCGACCAGCTTGTCCATGTAGAAGACGGCCGAGGGGTCATACATCGTGCCGCGCGGGGCAACCGCCAGCACGGAAACCGCGTTGGTCATCCCCTTGGCAGTCAGGGTGGTGCCGTCGATCGGGTCCACCGCGACGTCGCACTCGGGCCCGGTGCCGTCGCCGACCTGCTCGCCGTTGTAGAGCATCGGGGCGTTGTCCTTCTCGCCCTCGCCGATCACCACGGTGCCGTTCATCCCGATCCCGGAGATCATCACCCGCATCGCGTTGACTGCGACGCCGTCCGCGCCGTTCTTGTCACCGCGGCCCACCCAGCGACCGGCCGCCATCGCGGCGGCCTCGGTGACCCGGACCAGTTCCAGTGCGAGGTTGCGGTCGGGGGACTCGGGGGCGACGCGGAACTGTTCGGGGCGTGTAGGCATGGGCCGCATGCTATCGGCTCACCCGCTCCTGTCGGTGAACGACTGCACCGACGTCTCCTTCACGGTGGCCCACACGACACGCCCCGGCGCGAGGCCGAGCTCGGTGGCGGCTGCCGGGGTGACGTCGGCGATCAGTTCCGGCCCACCCCCATCGGTCCGTACGACGACGCGCAGCGCCGCGCCGTGACCGGTCACCTGGGCGACCTCGCCCGACCAGCGCAACCGTGGGCTCCCCACCGGTTCGTGAGCCCACAACGCCACCGCGCTCGGGGCGAAGGTGAGCGTGCGATCGGGCCCGCGAACCACGTTGAGGCCGACCAGTCGGGCCACGTGGTCGGTGGCCGGGTGCTGCGCCACCTCGGCCGGGGTCCCGGACTGCACCACCTGGCCGTCCTCGATCACCAGGACCCGGTTGGCCACGGTGAGCGCGTCGATCGCGTCATGGGTGACCAGCAGCGTGATGCCGGCGTATTCCGCCAGGTGGCACGAGAGTTCCAGTCGCAGGCCGATCGCCACCCCGACGTCGAGGCCGGACATCGGCTCGTCGAGCAGCAGCAGGTCCGGATCACTGGCCAGCGCCCGCGCGATCGCGACCCGCTGCGCCTGGCCGCCGGAGAGTTCGCCCGGTCGGCGGTCGGCCAGGTCGCCCGCGCCGACGCGTTCCAGCCACGACCGTGCCACCTCGTACGCCGTCGCCCTGGCCACTCCGCGCGCGCGGGGCCCATAGGCCACGTTGCGCAAGGCATCCAGGTGGGGGAAGAGCAACTGGTCCTGGAAGACCAGGCCGACCCGGCGCTCCCGGATCGGCAAGGTGGCCAGGTCGCGCCCGCCGAGCAGCACGCTCCCGGTCGCGGGGACGGTCCCGGCGATCGCCTTGACCAGGCTCGACTTGCCTGCGCCGTTGGGGCCGATCACCGCGACCACGTCGCCCGCCTCGGCGTGCACCTGTGCGTGGACCCGGCCGGGCACCTGCAGGTCGACCTCGAGGCCGCTCATGGCGTGGCCAGCCATCGGTCGCGCAACAGCACCAGGACGGCGACGGAGAAGACCAGGAGCACCAGCGCCAGGGAGCGTGCCGCCTCCGGGTTGGAGTTCATCGACACATAGATCAGCGACGGCATCGTCTGGGTGGTCCCGGGATAGTTGCCAGCGAAGGTGATGGTCGCACCGAACTCGCCGATCGACCGGGCCCAGCCGAGCATCATCCCGGCCAGGATGCCGGGCATCGCCAGCGGCACGGTCACCGTGCGGAAGGCCCACCACCGGGTGGCGCCCAGCGTCGCCGCGGCGGCGTCGTACTCCTTGCGCGCCGAGCGCAATGCCCCTTCGATCGCCAGCACCACGAAGGGCAACGAGACGAACGTGTGCGCCAGGACCACCCCGGCAGTGCTGTAGGGCAGCGTCAACCCGGTCAATTCACGCAACGGTGCGCCGACCAGCCCGTTGCGACCGAAGGCCGCCATCAAGGCCACGCCGGCGGCGACCGGGGGCAGCACCAGCGGCACGGTGACCAGTGCCCGCAGCAGGCCGCGGCCCGGGAACTCGAGCCGGGCCAGCACCCAGGCCAGCGGGAGGCCGATGACCAGGCAGACCAGCATCGCCACGGTCGCGGTGAGGACCGAGAGCCACAACGCCAGCCGCAGGTCGCGCGAGGCCAGCTGCTCGCCGAGCAGCGACCACGGCGTGCTCACCACCAGGGCCACCAACGGCACCAGGAGGAGCAGGGTGGCCAGCGCGGCCGGCACCAGGAGTCGTGCCGGCGGCCTGCCCAGGGGGTCCTTCACCCGGATCACTCCGGCTTGCCGAATCCTGCCTCGGTGAGGATCCGCTGGCCGGTCTCGGAGGCGAGGAAGTCGATCCACTCCTGCGCCAGGCCGTCGCTGTCGTCCTGGACCAGCGGCGTGATGAAGTAGCGGTTGAGTTCACCCTCCGAGCCCGCGATCTCGATCGTCTCGACCGCGTCGCCGGCCGACGCCGCATCGGTGGCATAGACCAGGCCCGCGTCGGCCTCGTTCTCGACCACCTTGGCCAGGGTGGCCTTGACGTCGATCTCGCGGCTGACCGGATCGGCCGCGACCTGGTTGGCGGACAGGAGGGTCAACGCGAGCCGGCCACACGGCACCTCGTCGTCACAGCGGACCCAGTCGGTGCCGGCCAGGTCGGCCAGGCCGGTGATCTGCGCCGGGTTGCCGGCGGGGACTACGATCACCAGGCGGTTGGTGGCGAACTCGGTCGGATCCTTGGCCAGGGCGTCGCCGTCCCGTGCGGTGAGCATCGACTTCTCATCCGCGGTGGCCAGCACGTCACCGGGCGCGCCCTCGATGGCCTGCTCGGCCAGGGTGGTGCTGGAGCCGAACGAGAAGGTGACCTCGACGCCGTCGTGCTCCTTCTCGAACTCGGTTGCCAGCTCCTCGAACGTCTCGGTCAACGACGCGGCGGCGACCACGGTGAGTTCCTGTCCGTCCGACGAGCAGGCGCTCAACGGCAGCAGGGTGAGCAGGGGCACGAGCACCAGGTGGCGGAACTTCATGGAGTCACGGACCTTTCAACGGTGGCGTGGCGGGTACGACGCCATGGCGACAGCATTCCGCATCCGGAGCAGCGAACGCCATGCGGCCCGCAGCACACGGCAGGGATGGGCCGCATGGGTCCCGTCGTACGCCGGTCGGCTAGCGTTGGCGCGTTCCACCGACCTGCCCCGGGAGCACCGTGAATCGATCAGTCAGCACCCAGCCCAGCCGGCCCGTCCGCGGCGAGGCCCGGCAGTGAGCGCAGGTGGGGCCGGTCGCTACACGCGCCGCAACTCCGGGATGCTCGGCGCCATGCTGGTCACCATCGCGGTGATCGTCGCCTTCGTCCTCTTCCGCGCCGTGACGCGTGACGACCTGGTCGTCGAACGTGAGGCGATCGACTACCTCTCGGTGGTCGAGCAGATCCAGACCGACGCCGGCCCTGGCGCCATGCAGATCGCCTACCCGCCGGCGCTCCCGGCCGGGACCAAGGCGGTCAACGTCGGCTATGACCCGACCAGACAGTGGAAGGTCGACCTGCTCGCAGACGGCCGGTTCATCGGGATCTATCAGGGCCGCTTCCCGATGACGGACTGGGTCGAGCAGTTGATCGACCCGGACGCAGAGTCCGGCGACGACGTACGCCTGGACAGCGAACTGGGTGAGACCTGGCAATCCTGGACCGACGACGGGGGCGACTACGGCGTCGGGATCGAACTCGACGACACCGTGCTGCTGGTCTTCGGGACCGCGGACCCGGAACTGGTCCGCGAGGTGGCTGCCTCGCTGGTCACCACGCCACTGGAGCAACCAGGCGCCGGGGACTGATCAGTCCTCGTCCTCGGCCAGGCTGGCATCGAGTCGTTCGCGGGCACCGTCGAGCCACTCCTGGCAGACCCGGGCAAGTTGCTCGCCCTTTTCCCACAGGGCCAGTGACTCCTCCAGGGTGGTGCCGCCTGCCTCGAGTTGGTGGACGACGGCGACGAGTTCCTCGCGCGCGGTCTCATAGCTGGGACGTTCACTCATCGTGATCCTCGTCGGTCTCGGTGGAGCCAACGACCGGCTCCAGGTGGTCGATGGTCGTGGCAGTGGCGTGGATGCGCCCGTCGGCGACCCGGACGGAGACCGGAGCCCCGGTGGTGACCTGGGCGACCGAGGTCACCACATGGCCGGACTCGTCCTGCAGCACTGCATATCCGCGCTGCAGCGTGGCCAGGGGAGAGAGGGCGCTGACGCGTGCCGCGTGGTGGCGTACGTCGTCACGGGCGCGCTCGAGGCGGTGGTCCATGGTGCGGCGGGCGCGCTCGCGCAGCGCAGTAACCTCCTCGGCGCGGTCGGCGAGCAGGTTGCGGGGATCCGCCATCGACGGGCGGGAGCGGAGCGCCACCAGCGCGGCCTGTTCCCGGTCCAGCCAACCGGCCAGCGTGCGCCGGAGCCGGTCGCGCGCCTCGGTGACCCGGCGCGCCTCCTCGGCCATGTCCGGGACCACCAGCTTCGCCGCGTCGGTGGGGGTGGCCGCCCGCACGTCGGCGACCAGGTCCAGCAGGGGAGTGTCGGGCTCGTGGCCGATGGCCGAGACGACCGGCGTCCGGGCAGCGTGCACGGCCCGGACCAGGGCCTCGTCGGAGAAGGGCAGCAGGTCCTCGATCGATCCGCCCCCGCGGGCGATCACGATCACGTCCACGGCCGGGTCCGCATCGAGTCGGGCCAGGCCCGCCATCACCTCGGGGACGCACCTGGGTCCCTGGACGGTGGCATGGACCACCTCGAACTGGACGGCCGGCCAGCGACGACGGGCCACCTCGAGCACGTCCCGCTCAGCGGCGGAGTTGGCGCCGGTGACCAGGCCGATCCGGCCCGGCAGGAAGGGCAGGCGGCGCTTCAGCTCGGCGGCGAAGAGACCCTCTGCAGCGAGGAGCTGGCGGCGGCGCTCCAGCCGGGCCAGCAGTTCGCCGAGCCCGACCATCCGGATGTCGCGGGCATACAGCGACAGGGTGCCGCGTGCCGCATAGAACGAGGGCCGGGCGTGGACCACCACACTGGCGCCCTCCACCACGGGTGGGTTGAGCCCGTCAAAGAGCACCTTGGAGCAGGTGAGCGTCATCGAGATCTCCGCGACCGAGTCACGCAGCGTCATGAAGACCGTGTTGGAACTGGCCCGCCGGTTGACCTGTGCCACCTGGCCCTCCACCCAGACTGCCCCGAGGCGGCTGATCCAGCCGTCCAGGCGGTCCGCGATCACCCGCAGGGGTGCGGGCGACTCGAGGGAGGTTTCCAAGGCCATGACGGTGAGCCTATGACCTGGCGCCGACACAACGCCGTACGCCGTGGTGTGGTGTGTTCGGCCGGGGGTGGGAAGTGGCGCCCAGCCGTCTAGACTGAGGGCCATGAGCATTGATCTGGGCACGCCTGCCGTCCTCTCCCCGGACGAGGCCGAGCGCGCCGTGCTGCTGGCTGCGCCGCGTGGCTACTGCGCGGGCGTGGACCGGGCCGTGATCACGGTGGAGAAGGCGCTGGACCTCTACGGTGCACCCGTCTATGTCCGCAAGCAGATCGTGCACAACAAGCACGTGGTGGCCAACCTGGAGGCCCGTGGCGCGATCTTCGTGGAGGAGATCGCCGAGGTGCCCGAGGGCGCCACCGTCGTCTTCTCCGCGCACGGCGTCTCCCCGGAGGTGCACCGGCAGGCAGCCGAGCGTGAACTCAAGACCATCGACGCCACCTGCCCCCTGGTCACCAAGGTGCACCACGAGGCCAAGCGGTTCGCGGCCGAGGACTACGACATCCTGCTGATCGGCCACGAGGGGCACGAGGAGGTCGAGGGGACCGCAGGCGAGGCGCCCGAGCACATCCAGTTGGTGCAGGGGCCCGAGGACGTCGACAAGATCGTGGTCCGTGACCCCGAGCGGGTCGCCTGGCTCTCGCAGACCACGTTGTCGGTCGACGAGACGCTGGAGACCGTCGCCGCGATCCGGAAGCGGTTCCCGGCCCTGCTCGACCCGCCCAGCGACGACATCTGCTACGCCACCCAGAACCGCCAGATGGCAGTCAAGGAGATCTCCTCCGACGCCGACCTGGTGATCGTGGTCGGTTCGGGGAACTCGTCGAACTCGGTCCGCCTGGTCGAGGTGGCGCTCGAGGCCGGCGCCAAGGCGTCGTACCGGGTCGATGACGCCAGCGAGATCGACGAGGCCTGGCTCGAGGGAGTGCAGACGGTCAGCGTCACCTCCGGCGCCTCGGTGCCCGAGGACCTGGTCGAAGGGGTGCTCGCCTACCTGGCCGAGCGTGGCTATCCCAACGCCCGCGCGGTCCACACCGCGGAGGAGTCGCTCATCTTCGCGCTGCCGCCGGAGCTGCGCCGCGACATCCGCGCCGCCCAGCAGGCCGGCAACTGACCGACGCCCCGCTTGCCGGCTGGCATCTCGCGTGATCGCCAGTATCGTCGGACCATGGCCCGTTACCTCGACGTACACCCCGAGAATCCGCAACAGCGCCTGATCGACCAGGTCGTCGACCAGCTCCGCGACGATGCACTGATCGCCTATCCGACCGACTCCGGTTATGCCCTGGGCTGCCAGTTGGGCAATCGGGACGGACGCGACCGCATCCTGCGGATACGTGAACTCGACGACAAGCACCACTTCACGCTGATGTGCCGCGACTTCGCCCAACTCGGCCAGTTCGTCCACGTCAACAACACCGCGTTCCGGGCGATCAAGGCAGCCACGCCTGGTCCGTACACCTTCATCCTGCCGGCCACCGGCGAGGTGCCGCGGCGCCTGATGCACGCGAAGAAGAAGACGGTCGGGGTGCGCATCCCCACCTTCCCGTTGGTCCAGGCGCTGCTGGACACGCTTGGTGAACCGCTGCTGACCAGCACCCTGATCCTGCCCGGCGAGACCGAGGCCCGCACCCAGGGGTGGGAGATCAAGGAGGAGCTCGACCACCAGGTCGACCTGGTGGTCGAGGCCGGTGAGGTCCCGGCGGAGCCGACCACGGTGGTCGACTGGTCCGGGGACGCACCCGAGGTGATGCGGGTCGGTGCCGGCGATCCGGCGCGCTTCGAGTGAGCGAGCACCCGTTGCCGGGGATGGGGCCGTCCCCGACGCCCGAGCAGTGGCAGCCGTACGCCGCCTGGCTGGAGACCGGACCGGATTCGCCCCTGGACGTGGTGCAACTGGACAGTCCGCGCCAGGGTCGTCGCCCCTTCCTGCTCGGGTTCTTCGCCCTGGTCGCGGTGGCGTTGCTCGCCAATGCGGCGCTCGGGATCGGGATCGGCCCGGGTGAACAGGTCCTGGCTGCGGAGCTGGGGCTCTTCTTCGCCGTCGCCGTGCTCTTCGTCTTCGTGATGCGCAACCGGGTCGGTTCCGACCTGGCCATGGCCCTGGTCGGCGACGACGAGGCCCTGCGCTGGGGCCTGGCCGGCCGGGTGCGCACCACCTTTTCGCCGATCAATGAGGTGCCGTGGTCGGCGATCGATGCCGCGTGGGTGGTCCGCGCGCCCGGTGGCGTCTCCGGACTGGTGGTGGAGATCGGTGACGAATCGGTTGCCCGACGTAGCGGTCTCCCCACCTATGCCCGCCACCTCGGCCCGACGACGTACGCCGTGGGCGTCAGCGCTCGTCCCGGCACGGAGCAGGCGCTCGGCGCCATGCTGGCTCGACGGCTGGGCCCGGAACGGGTCCTGCCCATCAGCGACCTGCCCGAGGTCCCACCGATGTGGGGCATCGAGACGAGCCACGTCACGGCCGGTTCACCGGTGCATGCGTTGCGGACCGGACGGGCGCCGCAGGCAGTTCCGGCCGGATCGGTCCGGTTCCAGGTGACCGTGGCGACCCTCGTCTTCGTCGCCTCCTTCGCCTGGGTCGTCTTCGCTTCTGGCTCGCTCGGCTATGCGATGCCGACCAGGCCCGTGGCGGAGGGGACGGCCGCCCTTACCGAGTGCCACCCCACAGCGGCCAGGATCAATGTGCTCTGTCCTGTGGGAGACCTCGAACTGGTGCCCGTGGGCGGATCTTCCACCGAAGACGTCGATGCAGCCCTGGCGGTGGCACAGGGCGCGGGGAAGTTGAAGGCGGCATCGACCAGTGCCGAGCCGGCGACCAGGGAGGTCCGGCTGCTGTGCAGGGGCAACGAGGACCCGATCTTCGGCAACGAGTGCCAACTCGTCACCACGGACTATCCCCAGCAACCCCGCCTGCTGGGCCTCTTCGGTGCCCCCTTCCTGCTCTTCTTGCTGGTGATCTTCCTGTGGCCCTCGAGGCTCGTCGGCCTGTTGCGCAAGGGGCGCAAGCCCTGAACTGCCCGAGGGCATTGTTTGTCTCGGACCGTCCCGGGTATAGGCCACCCGTCGTCTTTGCACCGCAATCGAGGAGGTCGGATGAGCCAGGCCCAGAACCCGTTCGCCGGGCAGAACTTCACCACTGCCGAGGAACTCATGCGCAATGTCACCAAGCATGTGGCAGAGGCCCAGGCCAAGGCGGAGCAGGCGCGGACGGCGCTCGCAGATGGAGACGTCACTGTCTCCTCCCCTCGCGACGCGATCACGGTGACCGTCACGCCGATGGGCACCATCAAGTCCGTCCGCTTCGGGCTGGCCTCGGAGCCGATGACGCCGGCGCAGTTGACGACAGCTTTCATGACGACCTATCACAAGGCGACCCGGCAGGCGATGGAGCGGAGTGTGGCTGCGCTTGAATCGACACTGGGCGAGACCATGGTGACGCGCCAGATGCGTCAGCAGATGGCCGAGATCCCGACCGAGGACGACGCGAACCCCAAGGGCGCGGACCGATGACCGGGATCGACCTCAACACCGAGGCACTGCGCAATCATGCCGCCGACATCAACTCGATCGCGACCGATGCCATCGCCGACGTGGTCAATGCGGCCGGCGGGCAGTTGACGACGATGCCGACCGCCTTCGGGATCATCGCCGGTCCTGCGGTGGTGCCTCCGCTGACGGGCCTCAGCCTGGCCGCGACCGGCATGGCCACTGCCACGAGTGGGGTCGGCATGGCGATCGCGGGCGGTGTCGACGGAACGGCCGCAATGATGGAACTTGTCGAGGACGAGTTGACCAAGATGCTCGGCGGCACGCCGGACACACATGGAGCCGGCACCAGCGAGCTCGGCTATGACGGGAACCTGGTCTCGACGGGCACCAAGAAGCCCTGGTCAGAAGTGCGCCTGGTCGGACCGGCCTTCGCAACCATGCAGTCGATCGCGGATGCGGACGGTGGCTTCTCGTGGGACGTGGCCATCGACGGCGCCACTTTCGCGCTGGACGCCCTGACCGCCGTGGTGGACCCGGGCAGCATCGTCTTCGGGGCCGTGGCCGGCTTCGTCCTCGAACTGATCCCGCCGGCGATGTGGTTCGTCGACATGCTGACCGGTGACCCGGTGGCGATCAACGGCTGCTCGACCACCTGGATCAACATGGGCAACCAGATGCGGACCGCGAGCGAGGACTACTTCACGTCCGTCAACACGGTTCTCGGCTCGTGGAAGGACGCAGGCGGCCTGGCTTATGCGGCCGTTGGCGACGCGTTCGGCGGCTTCATGGGTGCCTCCGGGGCCCTGTGCACCCTGGTCGGGACCGCAGTCACAGCCGCCGGATTCATCTGTGCCACCATGCGCGGGATCGTGATCGACATGATCGGTGCCCTGATCGCCTGGCTGGTCGCCGAGATCGCCGCCGGGCTGGCCGCAGCCAGCGTCACGTTCGGGGCGGCGCTGGGGCCGGTGATCACCTTCTGCATGGCTCACGTGTCGATGGTCTGTGCCAGCATCGCGGGGAAGATCGGCAAGGGCATGACCAAGCTGGCCAAGCTGGGCGAGGCCTGCGGCCAGAACACCACCGCCCTGCGCACCGCCGCGCAGCAACTCGATGACTACTCCTCCTCGCTCAAGGACCTCGCCCACGCACTGCGCGGGACGACTCCGGACATCCGGGCAGCCGCGACGATGATCGGGGACATGAAGGACTTGCACAAGGTGGTGAAGCGGACCGACTCGTTGCTCGGTCCGATCCTGGATCCACCCGATATCCCCGCCTGAGCCGGACCGGGGATCACGCGCTGCGCGGTCCCCGGCGCCGCTTGGCCAGGACACGCCGTCGAATGGCCAGGATGGCCAGGCAGAGCGCATAGCCACTGATCAGCGCGCCAGCATGCTGGGTGAGGCCGGCGATCAGCGCTTGCAGGGTGCTGTCGTCCTCGTTGCCAATGCTTGCCGGCGCCGTCACCGCCAGCAGCCAGAAGACGCCGAGCATGAGCAAGGGCGGGAACAGCCCGATGCTGAAGAAGTCGCGGCGGCGGACCAGCAGCGCAACGATGCCGCACCCCACCACGAAGACGATGTCGAAGAACCAGCCCAGCTGGCCACGGACCAGGAGTTCCGCCACGATCGCGGTGAGGGCAGTGGCGATGCCCAGGGCAATGACCAGTCGACCGGGCTCGGTCCCTTCCTCCCAGATGGTGCGCGCGCGTGCCACGGCGCCAGCCTATCGGCAGTTGGGCGGACTCACTCGGACATCAGCGGCGTCTGGATGACGGTGACGCCGGTACGCCGGTCGATCAGCTTGCCGCGGCCCTGGGGCATCGGCTCGAACTTGTTGCCGTGCAGGATGGCGCCCTCCTCCTTGGAGCCGGAGAGCAGCAGGCCGGGGGTGCCGAGCTCCTTGAGCCGCTTCTGGAAGGGCTCGAAGCTGGCGCTGCCCGATCCGCCGGCCGACCGGGTGATCACCACGTGCAGGCCGATCTCGCGGGCCTGGGGGAGGAACTCCAGCAGTCCGTGCAGCGGGTTGGGCTGGGCGGCGGCGATCATCTCGTAGTCGTCGATGAGCAGGAAGAGCTTCGGCCCCTCCCAGCGGGGGATCTGCTGGGCGGTCGGGTCGATCTTGATCCCCGAGAGCCTCTCCCGCAGGGCGCTGACGATCTGGCCGACCATTTCTGGTGCGTCCTTGGAGTTGGTGACATAGGCAAGCTGGTGGTCGGTGGTGATCGCGCCGATCATGCCCCAGCGGTAGTCGAAGGTGATGATCTTCGCCTGCTTGGGCGTCCACCGTGTGGTGATGCCCCGGGCGATGGTGCGCAGCACGTTCGACTTCCCCGACTCCACGTCGCCGAGCACCATGAAGTGTGGCTCGGCGTCGAAGTTCACGAAGGCAGGGGAGAGGGTGTCCTCGTCGATCCCGAGTGGCAGTGCCGCCTTCTCCGGATCGGGGGCCGGGAGTTCGGCGTACGGCATCTTGCGGGGCAGCAGGCGCACCTTGGGCGCTTCCGGACCCTGCCATGCCTCGCGGACCCGGGCGACCAGGTCGGCGACGCCGTCGCTGAGGTCGTCGGGGCTGGAGGATCCGTCGATGCGGGGCAGCGCGGTGAGGTAGTGGAGCTTGCGGACACTGAGACCACGCCCGGGACTCTTCTCCGGCACGTTGCGGGCGGCCTTGCGGTCGACGTCGGACTCCGTCGGGTCACCCAGGCGGAGCTCGAGCCGTTGGCTGATCAGGTCGCGCAGGGCCGGGCGCAACTCCATCCACCGCTGGATGGAGACCACCACGTGTACGCCGAAGCCGAGGCCGCGGGTGGCGATCTGGGTGATCTGCGTTTCCAGTTGTTCGTGGTCGGCACGGATCGCGCCCCATCCGTCGACGACGAGGAAGACGTCCCCGAAGCCGTCGCCCGGTTCCTGGCCGGAGGCGACCATCCGTCGGTAGGTGTTCATCGAGTCGATCCGCTTGGCGGTGAACCGTGCCTCGCGGTCGTCGATGAGCGCGGTCATCTCCGCGACGGTACGGCGCAATCGCTCCTGGTCCATCCGGGTTGCCACCGATCCCACGTGGGGCAGGTCCTCGAGCCCGGAGAGCGTGCCACCACCGAAGTCGATGCAGTAGAACTGCGCCTGCTGCGGGGTGTGGGTCAGGGCCAGGCCGGTGATCAGGCTGCGGAGCAGGGTGCTCTTGCCGCTCTGCGGACCACCGACCACCACCATGTGGGAGCTGGCCAGCTCGACCCAGAGGGGATCGCGACGCTGCTCGTAGGGCTTGTCCTCGATGCCGATCGGTGCCGCGAGGAGACGACGCGGGTCGTGCTGGGCCGGGCGGAGGCCTTGCTCGGTGGCGGTGAGCCCGGGCAGCAGGGCGTCCATCGAGGGAGAATCATCCAGCGGCGGCAGCCAGACCTGGCGGGCCGGCGTACCGCGGCCGCGGAGCCGGTCGACCATGATGTCCATCAGGGTCTCCGAGGGGCCGCTCTCCTCCGGCTCGGGTTCGATGACCTGCTCCGGTTCCTCCATCTGGCGTGGCTCGATGTGCGCCAGGCCGTAGGGGAGGATCCGCAGGTCGGTGGTGGTGGAGCCGGAGTGGTCGAGGGTGGGCGCGGAGCTGCGCTTGTACGGCGCCGAGACGTACGCCGCACGGAAGCGGACCAGGCCCTCGCTGGCTTCCTTGAGGTAACCGTGCCCGGGGGCGCTGGGCAGTTCGTAGGCATCGCCCACGCCGAGCACGGTGCGCGACTCCATCGCGGAGAAGGTGCGCAGGCCGACCCGGTAGGACAGGTGCGTGTCGAGGCCGCGGAGCTTGCCTTCCTCCAGGCGCTGGGAGGCCAGCAGCAGGTGCACACCCAGGGAGCGGCCGAGGCGACCGATCATCACGAAGAGTTCGATGAAGTCCGGCTTGGCGCTGAGCAGTTCGCTGAACTCGTCCACCACGATGAACAGTGACGGCATCGGCTCGAGCGGTGCACCCTGCTCGCGGGCCTTCTCGTAGTCCTTGAGCGAGCTGTAGTTGCCTGCTGCGCGCAGCGCCTCCTGGCGGCGGACCATCTCGCCGGCGATGGCGTCCTTCATCCGGTCGACCAGGATCAGTTCGTCCTCGAGGTTGGTGATCACTGCCGAGGTGTGCGGCAGGACGTCCATGCTGGCGAAGGTGGCGCCACCCTTGAAGTCGACCAGGACGAAGTTGAGCACCTCGGGGGAGTGGGTGACGGCCAGGCCGAGGACCAGGGTGCGCAGCAACTCTGACTTCCCCGAGCCAGTTGCCCCGATCACCAGTCCGTGCGGCCCCATCCCGCCCTGGGCGGATTCCTTGATGTCCAGGTCGACCGGGTGCCCGTTGGGGCCCACCCCGATCGGCACGCGGAGGCGGTCGCGGGCGGCGCGTGGTCGCCAGGTGGTGTCGGTGTCGATCGTGTTCGGGTCACCCAGCCGGAGCAGCTCGGGCAACTTCATGTCCACGGTGAGCAGGTCGGTGGTGGGCTCGCTGTCGGAGTTGGCCGACATCCGGAAGCGGCTCATCGACCGGGCCAGGGTGGTCGCCTCGACGATGGAGAGCTGGTCAGCGGTGCCGATCGGGGTCAGCTTGACCTCACCGGTGACCGAGTCAGGCTTGCCGACGATGGAGAGCTTCCGGTTGCGCATGGTCAGCCGGAGCGCGCCGGAAGCGTAGTCGGTGGGCAGCACCGAGCGCAGGTCGATCACGGTCACGCCGTGCACGAGGCCGGAAGCGAGCTGTGCCTCCGGAGGGACGCGCCCGCCGTCCAGGACGACGACCACGTGGGGGCCGTCGTACGCCGTGTCGGCGCCGAACCGCGGCCGGCTGCTCAACAGGTCACCGAGGCGGGACTCGATGGCCAGGAGGTCGTCACGGACCAGGCGGACCTGGCCGGCTGCGTCGGTCTCGTCGCCCAGCGCGTGGGGCAGCCACTTGAGCCAGTCCCAGTCGCCGATGGTGTTGTTGCCCGCGCACACGGCGATGCGTACGTCGTCGGGGGACTGCAGCGTGGCGAGTTGGGCGATCATGGCGCGGGCCATGCTCCTGGCGGTGTCGACGGGGCCGTCGAGGCTGACCAGGCCGAAGGCGCGCAGCGAGATCGCCACGGGGAGGTCGGGGATGGACTTGTGGGTCCGGACGAAGCGGCGCAACGAGCCGGATGAGATCGGCTCGAGGTCCTCGACGGGCTTGGTCTCCGGGGTGACCAGGGTGACGGCGAGCTTCTGCGGGCCCAGCGCCACGCGGACGGCGAGGTGGTCGACGTCGCTGGTGCGCCGCTCCCACATCCGGGTACCTTCGGCCAGGCACCACAACGAGGCCGGGTCGGGGTGGTGCCACAGGGCGGCCTTGCGCTGCTGCGAGGCCACCCGGCGTACCCGCTTGCGCACCTGGACCAGGTAGCGCTGGTAGTCGCGGCGGTCGGCGTCGAGCTTCTTCCGCTTCTCACCGGCCTGGCGGCCGACGCTGCCGAACATCATCCCGGCGAAGGCGATGCCCATCATGCCCATGGCGAGCATCATGATCGGGTTGCCGCTGCCTGCCCGCGCGGTCATCATCAGGCCCATCCCGCCCATGCCTGCGAGCATCGGCAGCATCATCAGGGCCTGACCGGCGCCGCCGCCGGTGGTGCTTTCCGGCAATTCGGGTGGGGAGTCGAGGACGATTTCTCCGCGTGGCTCGGGCGGTGCCTTCTTGCGCGGCGGTCGCCGGAAGACCTGTGTCCCCATTGCGCCTCCCGAGTCGATTGGTTGCTGGATCGGCCACGCGGGACGGACCGCGTCGTGCTTGTGCGGATCCCGATGGTCCAGAATGCTGGTGACAATACCGGGCGCTGCCCGGCCTCGGACCCCTAGGATGTGCGATGACCGCGAACACGACGACCAGCCTGTGCCGGCTGACCGTGATGAGCACGAACACGCGCGTGGACCTGGCGGTGCCCCTCGACCTGAGCGTGGCCGAGTTGATGGCGAACCTGGCCCGGACCCTGGGCCCCAACGTGGCGGACGAGGGCGCGGCCGCGGGTGGTTTCGTGTTGCAGCGCACCGGTGAGGCACCCCTAGACCCGACGCTCTCGCTGAGGGCGGCCCAGGTCGGTGACGGCGACTTGCTGCACTTGCGCATGCGCGCGGCGCAGTTGCCCGAGGTGGCCTATGACGACGTCCTGGATGCGGTCGCCACCGGCGTCCTGGTCAAGTCGGCCCGCTGGAGCGCGGACCACACGACCCGGGCCTGCGCCTGGGGTGGTGGCGCGGCAGTCCTCTTCGTCGTCCTCACCTGCCTGTTGTCCGGACCCTCCTGGTATGCGAGTGCCGGCATCTCCGGTGGACTCGCCGTGTTGCTGATGGGCGCGGCGGGTGTCCTGGACAGGGCCTACGAGCAGGGCGGCGCTGCCCTGGTTGCAGCCGGTTTCTCCGTCGGTACGGCGTTCGCCTCCGGTGCGATGGTGGCCGGCGGCGACCTGCCGGTCTGGGCCTTCGGAGCCGATCAGCTGCTTCCCGGCGCCTCGGCAGCCGTCCTGTTCGCCGTGGTCGGCGTCGTGGCGCTGAGCCGAGGAGTTCCCGGCTTCACAGCGGTCATCGGAAGCGGACTCCTTGCTGCCATCGGGTCTGCCGTTGCGGGGTTCAGCGACCTCGATGTGGCAGCCACCGCTGCCTTCACGGCTGGGCTGGCGCTGCTGGCCTCGCCACTGATCCCGATGGTCTCGTTCAAGTTGTCACGGATGCAGTTGCCCATCGTGCCCACGGGTGCCGACGACCTGCGCGCGGAGGAAGGGACCGTGGACAGTTCCCGCGTGCTGGTCCAGGCAGTCCGCGCCGACCAGTTCATGACCGGCCTCGTTGCCTCGCTCGGCATCGTCCTTGCCGGGGCCGCCGTGCTGCTGGTGGCAGACGGCACCATCGGCCTGTTGCTCGGCGCCGTCCTCGCCGGGATCACGTTGCTCCGCGCCCGCCTGTTCAGCGGTCGATCCCAGCGACTCGCACTCTTGCTGGCTGCGCTGGTGTGCGGCTGGGCAGTGTGCCTCAACCTGGCTGCCGACTCCGGAGCAACGACCCGGCTCCTTGCAGTCGTCCTGCCGGTTGCTGGCTTGGCGTTGCTCATGTTCGCCCTCGTCGTGGTCCTCCCCGGGCGGCGCTATGCACCACCGAGCGGCCGGATGGCAGACATCGTGGAGTCGCTGCTAGTCCTTGCGGTCCTGCCCCTGATCCTGGGCATCATCGGGGTCTACAGCGAGATCCGCGAGATGCTCGGCTAAGGGGTTCCGCTCCAGCCGAGCATCTGCCGCTCGGCGGCAGTCGGCTCGGGCCGCAGGAGTTGCACGGTGCCGTGCATCACCACGGCCATGGCGTGGCGTGGTACGACGGTCAGGGCCGCGGCGCCACTGCCCAACCCGAAGATCCGGCCCGCGGCCTCCGCGTGGTCCCGGTCCAGGGTCGGGAAGAGCGCGATGTCGCAATGGGCGAACGGGGCCAGGCGCGCCTCAGCATGAATGCGCTTGCCCAGGCTGGTCAGGTCGTGCACCTCCAGCAGGCACTGCCAGTTGCCCGCCTCGCCCAGCTGGCGGGCGACATCGGGGCGGTCGTCGACCAGCAGCGCAGCGCCGGCGACACCGGTGCGCAGCGCTTCGGGCGGTGCCAGTTGCACCGTCGGGCCGTGACGGACCACGCCGGCCCAGGCGGCTTCGCGGCTGGTGCTGATCCGGGTCGGGGTTCCGGCCTGGGCAGCGCGCAGGGTGATCAACTGCGGGCCGAGGGGGTCGGCGAAGCAGACGATCCGCGTCCCGCGGGGCCGGAAGAGGCGGAGGGTCACGTCACCGGTCTTGGTGCGTCCGAGGTGGACGCCCGTGCGGGGCGCCGGGATCGACTGCTCCGGCACGAGGGGGACGCCGTTCCGTGATCTCATGGCGTGCTCCCCACGCCGACCAGGGTGGTGGCCCGCAGGGAGGGCACCTGCTCCCCGGGCAGATGCCGCACGCGCAGGTCCATTGCCCGGCTGGTGCGGGCAAGGTCCGCACCAGCAGACCTGATCTGGGCCGCGGAACCGCTCATCCGCAGCAGCAGGGTCAGGTGTGGATCGCGCTGGCGCGGACCGGGCTCGAGGACCACGCTCGTGGCCACGATGGGCACCGCAAGGGCAGCGGCGAGTTGGTCCAGGCGGGCCAGTGCGTCGGCGCCGGAGACCAGCCAGGTGGAGGAGACGACATCCTGGATGGTGACGGTGGCGAGTGACTCGATCGCCTGAGGCGTGTTGCCTTCGGCGGGCACCGACATCGGGCCGAGGGCGCTGGCGCTGTCGATGGCCACGACACGGTCGGGCAGGCGTCGTACCTCGATGCCGGAGGAAGCCAGCACCTCCTCGGCCCGCATGACACAACGGCGCAGGATCTGGGGGATCCCGGCCTGCCCGCCCCGACCGACGATCGCATCCGAGGCGTGGATCGTGTCGAGGGTGAGGACCAGGTGCCGGGTGGCGAGCCGGGGAAGGGGCGGCACCGGCCCGGTTGCGGCACTGTGGTTGTTGCCGGGGGAGAGCATGGTGACCAGCCGGACGCTGGCCAGGGGAACGTCCTCGACCATCAGCAGCGTCGCGAGCCGGTCGAGCGGGATCGGGGCGTCGTCATTGGACAGGTGGTTCAGCGGCAGGGACAACGGGACAGCCCAGGTGGTCGCGTCGCGGATCGCGCCGATGGGCAGGGCGCCCGCAGTCGGCACCGCCACCACGTCGTAGTCCGCCCCCACGATCGCCGCGACTCCTGGCCCTCGGAGCCGGCCGCGTCTGGCACGCACCGCGATCCACGAGGCCAGGACCTTGTGGAGCGGTCGTCCGTGGATCGGGACGAGGGCCAGGGCCAAGGCGATGACCGCGATGGAGATGCCCACCGGCAGCCAGATCCCGCGGAAGACATAGGCGACGACCCCGGCCGAGATCGCGACTTCCACCAGGACGAGCCCGGGGCGCGAGAGGAGTGACATGTGTCGAGAGTATGCCGGACCCCTATGGTTGTGCCCGGAGCCCGATGCCGTGGCGGGCCTGTTCACGCATGGAGGAGGCAGGGATGCAGACGCGTCGCGACCAGCTGCACGCCTACCGCTTCATGACCCGTCGGGCGATGTCCGCACTCGTCACCGGTGAGCCTGACGCCGTCGAACCGCCGATGAGGCGGATCACCCTGATGACGGTCAGCGGGATCATGGTGGCGATCATCGTGGCTGCGGTCTTCGCGGTGATCGGCCTCCTCAAGGGGGGCGGGAGCAATGACTGGCAGGCCGAGGGCGCCGTCGTGATGGAGAAGGAGACGGGGGCGCGCTACGTGATGATCGACGGCCAGCTCCACCCGGCCGTCAACTACGCCTCCGCGGTGCTGGCCACCGGCTCGACCGGCCCGGTCGAGGTCCTGGAGGCGTCCCGGGGTGACCTGGCAAAGGTGGACCGCGGCGAGACCATCGGTGTGGTGGGCCTGCCCGACTCGATGCCAGCGCCCGACGACCTCGTCTCCGGGCCAGTCACGGTCTGCTCCCAGCCCCGGGTCGAGGGAGTCAACGTGACCGCGGTCGTCCATGTCGACGTGGGCACGGACCAGGAGGCGCGACTCATCGACCCGGAGCACGCGGTCTATGTCGAATCCTTCGAGGGCGAGCGCTTCCTGCTCTACGAGGGCCGCCGCCATCCTGTCGAGCAGTCCGTCGAGGCCGCCCTCCAGATCAGCGCGACCCCGGTCAAGGTCGCCAGCGCCTTCCTCACCGCGGTGCCGATGGGACCCGGCTTCCAGACGCCGCGGGTGCCCGGTGCCGGCACACAGGTCAGCCTGGCGGGGCAGGACCTGGTGGTGGGCCAGGTGATCGAGGTGGACGACGGCACCTTCCGTGTCGTCCTCGACCAGGGCGTGGCCCGGGTCTCGGAGGTCCAGGCCAGGCTCCTGCGCACCGCGGTCCTGGACGGCAAGCGGATGGACCCGGTCCCGATGTCCTTCTCCTCGGTCATCGAGATGGGGGAGATCGACGACTCCACTTCGATGGCCCGGGCCGCGGGGATGGACGGGCTGCCGGAGGTGCTGCCCACGATTGCCCCCGGTGCGGCCGAGGCAGCCGGCGCCTGCGTGGTCTTCGGTGACGAATCCACCCCGGACCACCTTGCGCTGCCAGGCAGCGACGCCTCGAGCGCGCCGACGAGCGAGTCGGAGGCCTCCCGTGCCGGCATGGCCGACGAGGTCTTCGTCCAGCCCGGCAAGGGACTCCTGGCCGCGACGCAGGAAGGCAGCGTCGTCTACCTGGTGACCGGTCCCGGCCGGGCCTACCCGAGCCAGTCGATCGACCTCCTGGGCGGGTTCGGCTATGGGGTCGATGACGTCGTACGCATCCGGGCCGAGGTGCTCGGCATCATCCCGGACGGTGCCGCGCTGGATCCGGTCGCCGCGCGTACACCGATCGGCGGATAGCCGACCGCGAGTTCACCTCCTGGTCATCCGGCCCGGGGAGGGTTGGGGGCGACAAGTGCGAACTTTCCGGAGTACGTTCGTTTAGGCCTGATGCCGCTGGGAAGGCTGCGGGCACTGACCCCAATCAGGAGGAGGAACCGTGACCGGATTCAATACCAGTCAAGAGGCGATGGCCGCTGGTGCGGCCCACGTCGACGAAGCCACCCAGCAGGTGCAGGGACACATCAACACCCTGCGCAACGAGGTGACCACCATGCTCGGCGGCTGGGGCGGCAGCGCTGCTTCCGCCTTCGGCAACCTGCACACGAACTTCGAGGCACAGGCGAACAAGATCAACGCGTCGCTCGGTGCCATGCACGAGGCCCTCGTCTCCACCCGCGCCACCTACGCGGCGCAGGAGGAGCAGGAGTCCGCGGCGATCAGCAGCATGTCCAGCCAGATCAACGAGATGTGAGGACGACCAAATGAGTGAGATCAAGGTCAATTTCGGATCCCTGGAAGCCGGTCAGGCCGGCATTCTGAAGGCGCATGCTTCGCTCGTGGCCAGCCTCGACGACCTCGAGTCGAACCTGCAGCCCATGCTCCAGACCTGGGACGGTGAGGCACGCGAGGCCTACTTCCAGTGCAAGCAGCAGTGGGACGCGGCGGCCGCTCAGATGGCCACCACCCTGCAGCAGATCGGCCAGGCAGTCGGCACCGCCCAGGCGAACTACCAGGGCGCGGAGAACGCAGCCAAGAACACCTGGGCCTGAGCAGGACCCAGCATGCCCATGCGTTGACGGCGGTCGGACGGTGCCACAAGGTGCGGTCCGGCCGTCGTCAGTGGGCAACAAGATTTCGGGAAGAGGAGAGAAGAGTGGCTGGAGAGGGCAAGGGCTTCCGGGTCGACCCGGAGAAGCTCCACGAAGTGGCCACCATGGCCCAGGACCTGGCAGACGACATCCGTGAGGGCCACGGCGCCAGCACCAACGGTCGATACGAGGACTTCACCCGCGACGCAGGTCCACACAACCTGCAGGCGGCCTATTCGTCGATGTGGCCGGACAGCAACATCGGCGATTCCCCGGCGAAGGCGTACACCTACGTCTACGACGCGATGGACGCGAAGTACAACGCCATGGCCTCCAGCCTCGAGTGGCTCGCCCAGGCCGCGGAGGCCACGGCCACTCAATACGAGAACTCCGAGGACGCCAACCGCCAGACGGCCACCTCGAACGAGACCTCAGGGGGCATCTGATGAGTGAGGACTGGAACTACAAGGACACCGGCGCCAAGGACTGGAACTTCTGGGTCGAGGGCGACTTCGACTCGGGCAAGACGCGAGACCGGATCGCGGCCAGCCAACCGGAGTTGCTGGATCCGATCATCGACGTGATGAACGGCATCAACACCTTTGCCTCCTCCGACATCGGCCCCCGGGTGCAGAGCCTGATGGATCGCCTCGAGGAAGCCTGGAGTGGCAACGAGGCATCCGAGGAGGCGATGACCAAACTCACCCAGGCGAAGACGGACGCCGGCACCCTTGCCGACGACGCCGCCAAGATCGCTTCCGAGCTCGAAACCTTCCGCACCAAGTGGTACGGGATCAAGGACCAGGCGACCGGCCTCTCGGATGGGTGGGACGTCGGCCCGGTCACCCTCGGCTATGAGTTCAATCCCGGTGTCATCCTGAACCCGGGGGCGGGAGTGACTGTCGACGGAAACCAGGATGACGCGGCCAAGGCGTTGATGGCGCAGTGGCAGGAGGACTACCAGGGGGCCATCAACCAGATGCCCGGCCGCGTGGAATGGCACGACTTCGATGGCCAGATGGCCACTCCCTACACGCCGACCCCGGGCGGAGTACCCGGTCCGGGCACGGGGTTCCCCGGTCCCGGAGCGCCAGGCCCCGGCGTCGGCATGCCGGGCCCCGGCACCCCCGGCCCCGGCTTCGGGGAGCCAGGCCCTGGCAACCCAGGTCCCGGCACACCCGGTCCCGGTTTCGGTACGCCGGGTCCCGGCACTCCTGGTCCCGGCATGCCCGGCCCGGGCACCGGCCTCGAGACTGACTCCCAGCTGGCCGGGATCGGTCCCGGCGGCGGAGGAACCGGCCTGTCCACGGGCGGCCCCGGTGGGGCCGGCCTTGGTGGCGGGGGACTCGGCGGCGGCGGCCTCAGCGGTGGTGGCGGCGTCGGCGCAGGTGGCGTCGGTGGCGGCCCGGCCGGAGGTGGCCTCGGCGCAGGCGGCGCGGGAGCTGGTTCCGGCGGTGGCCTGGCCGCTGCAGGGCGCGGAGGCATGGGGCCCGGCATGATGCCCGGACGTGCCGGCAACGAGGAGGGACAGGAACAGGAACGTTCCACCTGGCTCGCTGAGGACGAGGACGTCTGGGGCGGCGAGGACGTACCTCCGGACCTCACCTAGGCTGGCACCATGCCCCTCTCGGACCTGTCGGGTCGCCGGCAACGGAGCGTCCTTCTGGCACTCTTCGTGGCCGGCGCACTCGCCGTCACAGCGCTCTTCGCGACACCCGCTGTGGCCGACGACCCATCGGTGCGCAAGGCCGAGTGGTGGCTCGACACGCTGAGTGCTGAGAAGGTCTGGGCCGAGCACACCCGCGGTGCCGGGATCACTGTGGCCGTCGTCGACAGCGGGGTGGACCCCTCCGGTGACCTGGCGGGAGCCGTGCTGCCGGGGTTCCGCTATGACGGCACCGGCCGGGGTGACCGGGTCAACGAGAGCAACCCGCACGGCACCATGATGGCGACGTACATCGCCGGACGTGGCACTGGCCGCGGCATGCTCGGCATTGCGCCGGAGGCGATGATCCTGCCCGTGCTGATGACGGATGTAGGCAATGCGCGGCAGGCGACGCAGGCGCTGCGCACCCTGGCCGCGATGGAGGATCCCCCAGAGGTCGTGAGCATGTCCTTCGTCTCCACAGCCAAGTGCGACGGCGACATGCAGCAAGCTGTGACCGAGGCCATCGAGGCCGGCATGGTCCTCGTCGCGGGCACGGGGAACCTGCACCGTGACGGCGTGACAGAGGACACCCAGATGTCCCCGGCCAGTTGTGCCGGCGTGGTTGCCGTCGGCGCCTACGGCTGGTCGGGATCGAACCATCCCAATGGCGAGCCCGAGTTGAGCCTGTGGGAGGACAGCCAGTGGGCCAGTTATCAAACTGTGGTGGCACCCGGCGAGGACATGCTCGCCTTCGTCCCGGGAGAGTCGGGGTCGGTCACCTCGGCCGGCACCAGCAACGCCACCGCGCTCGCATCGGGCAGCCTGGCCTTGGTGCGTGCCGCGCACCCTGACCTCGATCCGCGCCAGGTCGTGGCCCGGATGCTGGCCACGGCCCGGCCGCTGAGCACCATCGGCACGGGCAAGGACACCCCGACCACGGAGCCGATCCCCGGGGAGGGGTACGGAGCCATCCGCCCGCTCCAGGCCATCGAAGCAGAAGTTGCGGAGGATGCCCCGAACCCGGTCTTCGACCGCCTGGATGATCTTGAGGCGACCGACACCGCGTCACCGGGGAACGAAGCAGGGCCGGGCGCTGGTGAGGCTCCCGAGGGAGCCGAGAGTGGCAGCGGGACCTCGGACGACTCCGTTGTGGTGCCGGTCGTCCTGGCGGTCGGCCTCGGGCTGGTCCTCCTGGTCGGCCTCGGATTCCTCCTCCTGCGGTCGAGGCGTCCCGCTGCCCGATGAGCAGGGATTGCGCGTTTCGGGACGCAGCCCAGCGGGAACGGAGAGTCCATGCACGCGATTGATGACCTCCACGACGTGCTGGCGCATCGCCGCTGGGTCCGCCGCAAGCGACCCTTCGACCACGTCGTCGCCAGCAACGTCTTCACTCCCGAGTTCTATCGGGAACTGCACCAGCAGACGACCGGGATCGTCGGTTCCCCGGACGGTCTCGCCCGGAACATGGGCGCGTACGACGCGAGCTCGGCCGAGTTGCGCGTCCATCGCGACGGTCCCCTCGGCATCTTCGTCTCCCGGGCCTGGCACGACATGATTGCCGGGATCTGGGGCCTGGAGGCGACCGGGGACGTGTCCGCAACGCTGCACCACCACGAGCCGGGAGGCAAGAGTGGGTGGCCGCACAACGACCTCAACCCGAGCTGGTTCGCGGGCCCCGTTCCCGGCCCGGACGAGATCAGCCTGGTCGACAACGCGAAGGTCGACCACCAGCGGGGCCCCGAGCCCGGCTCCGAGGCCGACGCCCGGGAGACGATCCGGGGCGTTGCCTTGCTCTTCTATCTCGGCAATCCCGAATGGGAGCCGGGGGACGGCGGGGAGACCGCCCTGTATGCATCGATGTCCGGCGCGGCACAGGGCCCGAGCGCGGCGGTCCCACCGGTCAACAACTCGTTGGTCATGTTCGAGTGCACGCCGTTCAGTTGGCATGGCTTCCTCGGCAACCGGAAGCCGCGCACGTCCGTCGTGATGTGGTTGCACCGGAGCAAGAAGGACGCCGTTGCGCGTTGGGGGGAGAAGAGCATTGTCCACTGGTGAGCGTCGTGTCTGTGTCATCACCGGAGCAGGAGGCCGACTGGGTAGCGCCTTCTGCCAGGCCCACGCACGCGACTACGACATCGTTGCCGTCTGCCGCACCCGGGTGCCAGCCGCACCCTCGCAGCACGAGTCATTCATCGACCCCCTCGACCCGGGCGCGGACGTGAACCCTGGCCGGGTCTTCCTGGTCCATGCCGACCTCGAGCAGCCGGGGCAGGTCGAGCACGTCGTGGACCTTGTGCTCGCCCGCCATGGACGGGTGGACCTGCTGGTCAACAATGCTGCCTACTCGGCGTGGCATCCTTCCGGACTGGTCGACGGCGACGCTGCGATGGACGACATGGCCAGGCACTTTGCGGTCAACGTGGAGTTGCCGCTGCGGCTCGCGGCCCGGTTCGCCCAACGCTTCTGGACCTCCCGCGCGCTGGAGAATCGTGCAGTCAACCGCAACGTGGTCAACGTGTCCAGTCTTGCCGGTCGGGGGGTCTTCCCCGGCGGCCAGGGTGTCTACGCTGCCAGCAAGGCGGCCCAGGACCACCTGACCCGGCACATGGCACGCGAGTTCGATTCGTTCGGCGTCCGGGTCAACGGACTGGCACCCAACGCCTTCCCCTCCATCGTCCCCACCGAAACGGTGGTCGAAGGCGTGGTGAAGCTGGACATGGCCCCGGTCACCGGCAAGATCCTCACCCTGGATGCAGAGCGTCCACAGGCTGGAGGCTCAACGGCCCCCGCTGATTCCTGAGCGGACCCGGCAACGGGGTCAGCGTTCACGTTCGCGGGTGTGGCGCCACGCCACGGTCCCGATCGCGACGATGAGGGCCAGTCCGAGGAGGCCGGAGCCGACGGCGTAGCCGAGGTTGCGCAGGGTGTGGTCGGGAGGCGGCGGCAGGTCCGGTGCGGCAACCGGCGACAGTTCGTCGGCCGTGCCGGCCACGCCGGTGTCGTCGCGCTCTGCGGTGATGGCCCGATAGGGGTTGATGATGCCCCAGCCGTATGCGGCGTCAGGAACCTGTTTGCCGGGACGGTCGGCGGTCGCCTTGAGTCGGTTGACCACCTCGGGCGCGGTCAACTGCGGGTGGGTCTGCTGGACCAGCGCGACGGTCGCAGCGACATAGGGCGTGGCAAAGCTGGTCCCGTCGAGTGCGGCGTACCCCTCGATCTGGGTCGGGGCAAGGATGTCGACGCCGGGTGCCACGACGCCGAGGTAATCGCCCTGCACGGACGTGTCCGGGACCATGTCCGCGCTGTCCGTGGCGCCGACCACCAGGACGTGCTCGAAGCCTTCCTCGGCGGCGTACGCGGCCGGATAGCGCGGCGGTTCCCCATCGCCCTGCCGGTTGCCCGAGGCGCTGACCACGACGATGTCGGCGCGCCCCGCTGCCTGGACGGCTGCCCGCAATGCGGGGGTGTCGGGAGTGACCAGGGACAGGTTGATCACGTCCACGCCGGCCTTGACTGCTGCGTTGATACCCCGGGCGATGGCGGCCGAATCGTTGCCGATGTCCTGGGTGTCCTTGTCGAAGTACTTGATCGGCATGATCGTCGCCGCTGGCGCGAGTCCCCGGAAGGCGACGCCCTCCTGCGCAGGGGAAGCGATGATGGCGGCCACCCGGGTCCCGTGTCCGTAGTCCTCGCAATCGAAGAGCCTGTCGGTGGCGTAAGGCGCCCCCATGACGTTGCGTGAGCCGACCGTCTTGATCGGCGCAGTCTGTGGGTGCTTCTTGGTGATGCCGCTGTCGATTACGGCGACCACCTGCCCCGCGCCGTTCGCGAGTGGCGCGACACGATCGAATCCGAGGCGTTGCTGCGCCCAGGGGATGTCGGTCGGCGCTGGCACACCGGGTTTGACCAGGCAGCCATCCGGGCCGGCAGCAGCGGGAGGAGGGGCTCCCCATGCGAGAGAGGCCGCACACATGGCCGTGACAGCCAGCGCTCGTGTGCACCTCGCCCGGATCGAAGAAGACCTCACCCGGGCAGGGTAGTTCAGCCGGTCCGCCGAGCGTCAACGTGGCCCGGCGCCGGCGCGGGGAGTTCGGGTCGCGGCTCGGCCACTGCGTCGAGCAGTTCGGCCGCGGTCAACGGACGGGGTTGTTCCACGACCGGCTCGGGAGGGCGCAGGTGCTCGCCCTGCACGCCCAGGTCCTCCAACCGCCGTGCGGTGACCAGGACGCGCGACTCCAGGGAGCCGACGGCGCGGTTGTAGTGCTCGACGGAAGCCTTCAGGGAGCGACCCATCTTGTCGAAGTGATCGCCCAAGGTGCCCAGGCGCGCATGCAGGTCACGGGCCAGCTCATGGATTGCCTGGGTCTGCTCCGCAAGCCTCTCGTGGGTCCAGCCGAGTGCCACCGTCTTGAGGAGGGCGATCAGGGTGGTGGGAGTGGCCAGGACGACGTTGCGCTCGGCGGCATGCTCGATCAGGCGTGGGTCACCGTCCAGCGCCGCGGAGAGGAACGACTCGGCAGGCAGGAAGAGAACCACGAACTCTGGCGAGCCGTCGAGCGCCTGCCAGTAGCGCTTGCTGCCGAGGGCATCCACATGGATGCGTACCTGACGGGCATGGCGCTGGATGTGGGCCCGGTGCTGGTCAGCGTCGTCGGTGGCGGTCGCGTCGAGGAAGGCGTCGAGGGCGACCTTGCTGTCCACCACGACGTTGCGCCCGCCGGCCAGGTGGACGACGAGGTCAGGGCGGAGCACGGCGTCGTCATGGCTGGTGTGGTGCTGCTCGGTGAAGTCGCACCGGTCGACCAGGCCCGCCACCTCCACGGCGCGCCGTAACTGCATCTCGCCCCAGCGCCCGCGCACCTGCGGCTTGCGCAGGGCCGTGGACAGGGAGGTGGTCTCGCGGCGCAGTCCTTCTGCGGAGAGGCGGACGTCCTCCACTTGCTGGCGCAACTGGCCTTGCCACGTGGCACGGTTGTGCTCCAGGTCGCGCATCTGCTCGGCCAGTCGGTCCAGGCCGTCACGGAGCAGGGCGTCATCGGCCGCGCGACGTTCCAGGGCGGCGACCGCCTCGCCCCCGGTGGGTCGGGAGCGGAGCCAGAGTGCGACACCGAGCGCACCGATCAGACCGCCCAGGACGAGGCCGATGAGAAGCAACAGGATCTCCATGTCCACCAGCATGGACCAGGCCACCGACAGTTGCCCTGCTCCGGCACGGGGTTCAGGCTGCTGGTTTGTTGACCATGTCGGGGTAGCGGATCCGGATCATTCTAGGTGCGGTGGCGCGGAGGATGAGGGCGTGGGCTTCTGTCTCGTCGAGGTGGTGGGTGCCGGTGTGGTCGACGAGGTAGTGCCGTCCGTGGGGGGTGCGCCAGACATAGGTGCCTGGCTTGAGTTGTCGCACGGTGTAGTTCGCGTGGGTTTTGACCCTGTGGGCGTAGCGGGACAGGGGTGCTGCGTTGTGGGTGCCGGTCTGCCCCGGTGGTGCCTTGCCTGACTGTTTGCCGGTGTGTTGGTAGGGGGTGACGTGGTCGATGTCGGTGCCGGTCCTGGTGTCGCCGCGGGTGGAGTGGGGGAAGGGTTCGACAGGGTTGATCAGGTGGATCCGTTCGCGGAGCCAGTGGGGGTGTTCGTAGGCGTTGATGTTGATGTGGTCGTTGAGGTCGATGACGGGGGTGATGGTGACGTGGGCGGCACCGGTGATGTCCTTGACGTGCTCGTAGAGGCGGGGACCGCCGCCGTCTTCGACCCGCGCCACACCTGTACCGGTGCTGGTGAGGGCTGCTTGGTGGAGGTGGAGGTAGACGACGGCTTGGGGGCGGAGTTTGGCGGGGTTGATGCTGCGGAGCACCTCGAGCAGGCGTGCGGGGAACCCGCGGATCCACCCAGCCCCCGGTTCGCCACCGGGCTCATCGTCGGGCTCTGCGTCCTCCCCGGGGTCAGCGCCCGTATCTGCGTCAACTGGTGCCGACTCGGCGTTCTCGGCGGGGTCCGCAGCGTCGTCGGCGTGTTCGAGGAGCAGTGCGAGGAGTTCTGCGGGGCGGGCGAGCCATCCGAAGGCTTCGGAGCGGCGGAGGTCGACGTCTCGTTCGGGGGCACCGGTGGCGGTGTCGCGTTCGGCGAGGATGTCAGCGATGCGCCCGATGAGGGCGTCGACCCAGATCGCATCGCCGTGCTCGACCCGTGCGATCACGTGGCGCAACCCGGCCTCATCCACCCGCCCCACGGAGACGTAGCGGCGGGCCCTCTCGGCGGCGATGCGATGCGCATGCGCGGTGGGGTTGGCTTCGATGATCTTCGCTTCCACCAGCGTGAACAGGCGCCCGGGTTGCTCCCCGGCCAGCGCATCAGCCACGGCGGTGTCCACGTAGGCGGCCTCGGGGTGGGTGAGGTGGCGGGTCATCCGTGCCACCCGGCGTGCCACCCACACCTCGCATTCAAGTGCTTCGACGACCTGCCAGCAGCGTGGGAGGCGGTGGATCAGATCGAGCACGTCGGCCATCGTCGACCGGGTCGCCAACACATGCGTGCGCCGCGCCAACGCCAACTCGGCCAGGCTGAGATCCTGCACCGGCGGCGTACCAGCCCCACCCACCCGGACCAGCCGCGGACCGCCCCGCGACTCCCGAGCCGGCGGTTCGCCATGCAACATGCACCAGTGCGCGCAAGCACGCAGGTCGTCCACGTCCAACTGGCGTCGTTGCAGCAGAGTGGACTCCGCGAACGCCAACAGGCCTTCCGCGTCGAACTCCCACCGCTGCAAATCTTCCATGCCAGCACTCCATCACAGGGGCCCGACACAACTCGCCATGCCGGAACGGGGAGAGCGTGCGACGCCCCGCCCTGAACTCAGTTGCCCAGGTCGACCACGACCGGAGCATGGTCGGACGGGCTCCCAATGCCCTGGGCGGGGTCGCGCTCATCGCGGTCGACAAAGGCTCCGGTGACACATGAGGCGAACGAGGGAGAACCAAGGACGAAGTCGATCCGCATGCCACGGTTCCGCTCGAAGCGCTGCCGGTAGTAGTCCCAATAGGTGTACGACGTTGGCTCGGGCAAGTGCGGGCGCACCACATCGACGTACCCGTCATCGAGGAAGGCGTTGAAGGCCGCTCGCTCCGGTTCGGTGACGTGGGTCGAGTTCTTGAACTGCGCGATGTCGAAGACGTCGGTGTCCAAGGGGGCGATGTTCCAGTCGCCGACCAGCGCGGTCGGCTCACCGGACCAGGCCTGCGCGGCGGTGCGCAGCCGAGCCAGCCAATCCAGCTTGTAGGCATAGTGCGGGTCATCGACCTTGCGCCCGTTGGGCACGTAGAGCGACCAGATCCTGACCCCACCACACAGTGCACCGATCGCCCGTGCTTCGGCAACCGGCGGCACGCCGAACCCCGGCATCTCGTCGAAGCCGACCTGGACGTCATCGATCCCGACCCGGCTGATGATCGCGACACCGTTCCACTGGTTGTAGCCCACCGCAGCCACGTCGTACCCCAGCGACTGCAAGCCCATCAGGGGCAACTGGTCCTCGCGGGCCTTGGTCTCCTGGACCGCCAGTACGTCGACCTCGTGGCGTTGCAGGAACGCCTCGACGCGGTCGATGCGGGAGCGGAGCGAGTTGACGTTCCAGGTGGCGATGCGCATGGCTGCGAATCTACTCAAGCGGTGAACTCGGCCAGCATGCCGGGCGTGGCCCGGTCGGCCAGGGCCACCGCGAGTGCCAGCGGTACGTCGCGGATCACCACCTGTTCCGCGCCTGCGGCGGTGGTGGCCGTCAGCGTGGCCAGCGCGCGGCGACGCTGGAAGGGGTTCTGGGAGAAAACCCAGCCGATGATGCCGGTGCGCTGCAGCGCGGTCCGGGTCCGTGCCGTGATGCCGGAGCCAGCGACCAGGTGGTCGGTGGTCAGTGCGTGGCCCAGGTGCCGGTACTCCATCCGCCCCAGGACGAGGCCGAACAGGGCGAGGGCAACGGCGGCGGCCAGGGGCACCCACCAGCCCCACTCCAGCCACAGGGGGAGCGCGACCGCCGGCAGCAGGAGCACCTCGGCAGTGACCACGTTGCGGAGCAGGGCACGACGCAGCGCGGCCGGCCCGTGGGGCACCAGGGCGACCCGGACCGGCTCCTCGTCACCGAGGATGGCGACCGCGACGGCATGGGTGACCGCGCGTGGCGCCTGGGGCAGCACGGCGTACGTCGCGTCCTCCAGCCCGGTGACCAGGGCATGGATCTCCGCGCCGTCCACGGTGCGCAGCAGCGCCGTCTCCCGCAGCCGTACGCCGCGGATCCGGGCCTCTTCGACGGTGGTCGACTGGGTGGTGAACAGGCCACGGGTCAGGCGCAGGTTGCCGTCCTCGCGGAAGAGGCGCAACTGCCACCACCCGATCAGGTAGGTGACCATCGACAGCGCCGTCCACAGCACCAGTGCGATGGCGAATACGCCGAGGAGGACCAACGCCAGGGAGGCCGAAGCGACCCTGTTCCACACATCGTTGTCGCTGAGGTCGATCCGGATCTCGCTGCTGAACTGGAAGAGCGCGCCGAGACCACCCAGCGCGATGGCCAGGCGGCCGAGGCTGAATGGCGCGAACCGTGCCCAGGTGGGGGAGAAGGTGACTAGGTCCGCGGCTGGGACCGGTGTGCCTTCAGCGACCGGCGCCGTTGCTCCTGACGGTTCGCTGGCCTCCCCGACGGAGGATTGGGTGCCGGTGGCTGCAGGGGCTTCGTCTGGTGCGGAGGTGCCGCGCCGGGACAACAGGAGCCGGCGCAGGTCGGCAGCCTGGGACACCGAGAGGGCGTTGAGTTCGATCATCGTGTCGTCCACGCCGGTGCCGACCTGGACCTTCTCCAGTTGCAGCACCCGATGCAGCAGCGTCGCCTCGAGATCGACGGACCTGATCCGGTCCAGGGGAGCCGTGAGCCGCTGCTTGCTCACCAGTCCGGTGGTCACCACGAGTTGCGTGTCGGTGACCTGGAACCGGGTGGTGAACCACGGGACGACCCCGATCACGATCGAGGCGACGATGATCAACGGGGCGGCCAGCAGTAGCCACTTCGGTTGCTGCGTGCCGACCCCGATGAGCGCGATCAGGGCGGGGAGGAGGAACTGCTTGAATGCCCCGACCGGGCCGACCAGCATCACCTTCGCATCGAGGCGCTGCCACTGGTTCACGTCGCGTCGCCCTCGTCGGCGGCGGTGATCTCGGTGAGTTCGGCGACGACCCGGGTGGCGACGTCCTGATCGAGCCCGATGATCTCGATCGCCCCCGCCGACGAAGCGGTGGTGATGGTGACCGCGGCCAGTCCGAACATCCGCATCAGCGGGCCGCGGCGCGTGTCGACGGTCTGCACCCGGGACAGCGGGGCGATCCGTTGCTTGGTGGCCAGCCAGCCGGTCTGGGTGTAGACGGCACCGGGGGTGACTTCCCAGCGGTGGATGCGGAACTTGAGCCGCGGGATCCAGAGCGCCAGTCCTATGTTGAGCAAGAGCAGGACCACGAGCAGCGGGCCGAGCCACCACTGACGCGGGACGAAGATCCAGATCGCGCCCAAGGCGAGGGCAACCACCAGCGCCTCGATCGCCTCCGTGGTGCGCCACAGCTTCAGTTGGCCCGGGGAGACCTGGTTGGCCGGCTCCCGGAGCAGGGCCGCGCGGGGAGCGTCAGTGGTCTGGGGCATGCCCAGAGCCTATCCATCCGATTCGGGGTCGACGGTCCGGAGCCGTAGACTCACCGCCCGTGGCACTCACCATCGGAATCGTGGGACTCCCCAATGCGGGCAAGTCGACCCTCTTCAACGCGCTGACCAAGAACGACGTCCTCGCGGCGAACTATCCGTTCGCGACGATCGAGCCGAACGTCGGGGTGGTCGGCGTGCCGGATGAGCGGCTGCCGAGGCTGGCGGAGATCTTCGGCTCGGAGCGGATCCTGCCGGCGACCGTCGAGTTCGTCGACATTGCCGGCATCGTGCGCGGCGCTTCGCAGGGCGAGGGCCTGGGCAACAAGTTCCTCTCCCACATCCGCGAGTCCGCGGCGATCTGCCAGGTCACCCGGGTCTTCCGCGACGAGGACGTCACCCACGTCGACGGCGAGGTGAATCCCGCGAACGACATCTCCACCATCCAGACGGAACTCATCTTCGCCGACCTGGAGACCGTGGAGCGGGCGGTACAGCGGCTGGAGAAGGAATCGCGGAAGAACAAGGACCTCGTTGCCAACCTCGACGCGGCCAAGGCCGCCAAGGAGGCGCTCGAAGCCGGTACGCCGATCATCGCGACCTCCATCGACCGGTCGCTGCTGCGCGAGCTCTCCCTGCTCACTGCCAAGCCCTTCATCTATGTCTTCAACTGTGACGCCGACGAGCTGGCCGACGAAGAACTCAAGGCGAGGATGCGGGAGATCGTCGCGCCTGCCGAGGCGATCTTCCTGGACGCGAAGTTCGAGTCCGAGCTGATCGAGCTGGATGACGAGGAAGCCGTGGAGTTCCTGGCCGAGGCCGGCGTCACCGAGCCCGGGCTGGAGGTGCTCGCCAGGGTCGGCTTCGACACCCTCGGCCTGCAGACCTACCTCACGGCTGGGCCCAAGGAGACCCGCGCCTGGACCATCCCGAAGGGAGCGACTGCTCCCGAGGCAGCCGGGGTCATCCACACCGACTTCCAGAAGGGCTTCATCAAGGCCGAGGTGGTCTCGTTCGACGACCTGGCGGAGCTTGGCACCATGCAGAAGGCCAAGGAGGCCGGCAAGGTCCGGATGGAGGGCAAGGACTACGTGATGGCTGATGGCGACGTGGTGGAGTTCCGCTTCAACGTTTAGTTGCCCGGTTCATTGATCGCGCCGTGCTGCATGCTTGCGGTAGATCTTGACGGCGGCGGCGACGCGAGGGTGCGGGTCGTCAGCAAGCAGGTCTGCAATGACAAGTCCACGCGCGACGTCGCCATCTGTTCCTTTCTTGATGAACCATAATGGCGCGGTGATCGCAGACCGTCGTCGAAGTGGGTCGTCGGATCGTGCAAGGTCTTCGAGGACCCTAAAATCGATCACGTCGCTTAGGATCGGCCACCCGATTACCCGGGGTGCTGCTCGATCAACCATGTCCCATGTCGTGATGGCGTCGTGGTGGTCGAGATAGATTGCGGCGAGGTCCTCACGTTCCTTGGCGGAGAGGCGCCGACGGGCGCGAAAATCGAGGATGCAGAATGCGGCGAGGCGCGGCTCATACGCAGGATGGATGAATAGTCTTTCGAGTTCTGCTGCGGGGATGTCGGTGGCAAGCTTCGCCGTCGCGAACAACGTGCTCATCCGGACACCGATGACCGATTCATTAGTTGCGACTCGGGTTCGAACCCGCTCGGTCTCACGTGGGTCCGACGCGTTCTGTAGTACCGTGACGAGCTCGTCAGCAGTACTCAGACGCCTTCGCATGGCAGGATTTTAGCAAGGGCTTCAGGGCTGCGTCTTTAGCCCAGCGCGAGCAGCGGGGCAGCGTTAGATCCTTCATGGCGATCCTAGGCGGCTTTGCACATTCGACAGATACTTCGACCGGTCGGAGCGATGGGCACGCCCGCCCGTCCAGCCCGCTAACGTTGTTCCGTGCCGGAACGTGGTTGAATTCGGATTCAATGTCTGGTCAGTGCAATTCATTGTTCTCGTGTGGTTGTGTTGGGGCGCGATGGCGCTACGGACCTGATCGTCCCCGACGTGTCATGATGGAGTGATGGATCACTTCGACAGGCTCGTCGACCTGGGCGAATCAGCAGACGTGTCGGGCTGGGACTTCTCCTGGCTTGATGGGCGCGCGACCGAAGAGCGGCCGCCGTGGGGTTACGCTCGGCAGCTGTCGAAGCGTCTGGGGCGCGCGTACGCGAGCCTCGACATCCAAACGGGCGGGGGAGAGGTTCTCGCCGAGGCAGAGGTCTTCCCTCGTACAGCGGTGGCGACCGAATCATGGCCGCCTAATGTCGCGAAGGCGGCTCGAAAACTGCATCCGCGAGGTGTCGTGGTGGTCGCCGACCCTGATGAGCCTCCCCTTCCATTCGCCAATGATGCGTTCGATCTCGTGACGAGCAGGCATCCAGCGACGGTCTGGTGGACCGAGATCGCGCGAGTGCTGCGACCGGGCGGCACATACTTCGCTCAGCACGTCGGTCCGGAGAGCGCGTTCGAGTTGATCGAATTCTTTCTGGGCCCGCAGCCGGAAGCCCGACGCGGCCGCCACCCCGACGACGAGGCGGCCGATGCCATCGCAGCGGGGCTCGACATCGTCGACCTACGCACGGCGACGCTTCGCATCGAGATTCGTGACGTCGCGGCCGTCGTCTATCTCTTGCGGAAAGTGATCTGGTGGGTGCCGGGCTTCACGGTCGAGAGGTATCGGGAGCGACTTCGTGACCTGCACGAGATCATTGAACAGCAGGGGCCGTTCATCGCTCATTCGACGCGTCATCTCATCGAGGCGCGGAAACTGCCACGGTGAGTCGGATCGCCACGCGGAAAATGTATGAGATGGCACCTCGGTGCCGGAACTCGGTCGAGTTCCGCTTCAACGTGTGAGTTGCGCTGACCCCGCTGGGCCCCGTCGATCTTCATGATCGGCGGGGCCCTGTGCTTCTCGCCTGTGCGATGGTTCGGTTCGGGCCGAAGCGTCCCGCTTCTAGCGTGGTTCCATGACCGAACACGAGTACATGACGACCATCGGCATCCACTGCGGACCCTGGCCCGGGACGAGTGCGGGGTGTGCCACCTCGGTGCCGTCCGCCAACCGGTAGACCACCCGCGGGCCGATCATCGCGGCCAGCCCCACCAGGCCGATCCCGGCGCCCCAGGCCCAGAAGCCATGACTGACGACGATCTTGCTCCGCATGTCTGCGCCCCATGCCGAACCCGGCCACCGCAGCGACCAGGCAACAGAGGACAGTCATCACAATTGCCATCACCGGCATGAAGAGATGGGCGAAGGCCCACCCTCCGGCGCCAACCGGGCACCGTCGGTCACGTGGGTGACCACATCCACGGCGGAGAAGATCCCGGCGCTCGCTTCGTCCTCGCGGCCGATGCTGGAGTGCTCGCGCCACACCGAGAACCAGGGCAGGAACAGGCCTACCAGCGCCACCAGCGACCCGGCGCCAGCGACCCCGAGCGCCCACCCGGGCTTCTCCGGTTCCACCGTGCGGGTGGTCCCGGAGGCCCCGGCGGAGGAAGCCCCTGCGGTCCCGAGTACGGCGGTTGCTCCTGCGCGTCCATGCGCCGAAGTGTGCCAGAAGCGGCACCTGCGCCGGTCCTGACAGCGCGGTAGGTTGCTGTCATGGAGGGCACCAACAGGGACCAGGACAGGGCCGGCGCCAACGGCATCGAGCACGGCGAGCGCCAATTGGAGGAGGGGGTCCGCACCGACTTCACGGCCACGATGAACTACGGCGACTATCTCGGCCTGGAGACGCTCCTCGCCTCGCAACATCCGTTGAGCGATCCGGTCCACCCCGACGAGATGCTCTTCATCATCCAGCACCAGACCACCGAACTCTGGTTCAAACTGATGATCCAGGAGCTCCTCGGCGCCCGCTCCTACCTCGACGCCGACGACGCCGAGCGGGCCCGCAAGTCCATCGCCCGGGTCAAGCACATCATGAAGACCCTTGCCGAGCAGTGGTCCGTGCTGGCCACGCTCACCCCCAGCGAGTACGCCGAATTCCGCGGCGTGCTCGGCAGTGCATCGGGATTCCAGTCCGCGCAGTACCGCACCGTCGAGTTCCTGCTCGGCAACAAGTCCGCGAAGCTGCTCCGCCTCTTCGAGGGCAGGCCCGAGGAGCACCGTCTGGTCGAGGATGCACTGCGGACACCCACCGTGTACGACGCGTTCCTGCGGCACCTTTCTCGCCGCGGGTTCGACGTACCCACCTCCGTGCTGGAGCGCGACGTGGCGCAGCCCTGGGTCGAGGTTCCCGACCTGGTGGCCGTCTTCGAACAGATCTACCGGGACCCGGCCACCCACTGGGAGGCCTACGCCACCTGCGAGGACCTGGTCGACCTGGAGGACGCCTTCCAGTTCTGGCGATTCCGTCACCTGCGCACCGTGCAGCGCACCATCGGGTTCAAGACCGGCACCGGTGGTTCCACGGGGGTCGACTTCCTCAAGCGGGCCCTCGACCTGGTCTTCTTCCCCGAACTGATCACGGTCAGGACCCATCTCGGTGACTGACCCCGCACCGGGCGAGACGGTGCTGCCGGGCGTCGTCGACCACCATGTCCACCTCGGGCTGGTCGACCGGAACCGCCTGGTCGGATCACCGGTGGTCGAGGTGCACGACCTCGGCTGGGATCCCGGGGAGGCAGCCACCTTCCGCGACCAGCCACCTGCCGGGGTGCGGGTCCGCGCCGCCGGACCGTTCCACGCCGCACCCGGTGGCTATCCGAGCGGCCGCGCCTGGGCACCCGCAGCCGCGATCCGTGCCGTCACCGACACCACGGACGCTCGCCGCGCCGTCGAGGCGCTGGCCGACGCCGGATTCGACCGGCTCAAGATCACCCTGCACACCGACTTCCCGGCCCTGTCCGGGGAGGCCCTGGCTGCACTGGTCCACGCCGCCCACGACGCCGGACTCCCGGTCCTGGCCCATGCCGAGGGGTCGGGCAACGCGGCCCGGGCCATCCATGCCGGTGTCGACGTCCTCGTGCACGCACCGTGGACCGAGTCCCTGCCCGATGCGCTCCTGGCTGCTGCGGCCCCGATGACCTGGCTCTCCACGCTGGCCATCCACGCCCCGGAGGCGCAGCAGGTCGCGATCGACAACATCGTCCGCTTCCGGGCCGCCGGCGGCACCGTCCGCTACGGCACTGACATGGGCAATGGGCCCACGCCAGTCGGGGTCAACGCCGCCGAGGTCCTGGCCCTGGGCCGGGCGGGCCTGGTCGGCGAGGACCTGATTGCGGCCGTGACTGCCGGACCACCGGTGCTCGCTTCGCCCCATCCACGCCCGCACACCGCCGAGGAGTTGGTTGCCTGGCTGGCCGACGCCCGGCACATCCCGGACCAGGCAGCCAGGCAACCGCTGGAGGAGTCATGACGTACGACGACATCGCGGCATGGGCGGACCGGTTCGACGCCGCCGACCCACTGGCCGCCCACGCACCGGCGTTCGTGGAGGCCGACGGGGTGCACGCCTACCTGGACGGCAACTCGCTCGGCCGTCCCCTCAAGGCGACCCGGGACAGGCTGGTCGACTTCCTCGACGGTGCCTGGGGTGAACGGCTGATCCGCTCCTGGGACGAGCAGTGGTTCCACGCTCCCACTGAGGTCGGCGACCGGATCGCCGCCCTCACCCTCGGCTCCGGACCGGGCCAGACGATCGTTGCGGACTCGACCACGGTGCTCCTCTACAAGCTGGTCCGCGCCGCAGTGGACGGCGCCGAGGGGCGCGACGAGATCGTCATCGACACCGGCAACTTCCCCACCGACCGCTTCGTGGTCGAGGGCATCGCTGCCGAGCGGGGACTGCGGATCCGGATGCTCGACCCGGACCCGGCCGGCGGCGTCACGGCGGACGACGTACGTGCCGTGGTGGGGGAGCGGACCGCCCTGGTCCTGCTCAGCCACGTCGCCTATCGCTCCGGCCACCTGGCCGACCTGGTGGCGATCACCGAGGCCGCGCACACCGCCGGGGCAATGGTGCTGTGGGACTTGTGCCACTCAGTCGGTGTCGTCGACTTCTCCCTGGACGATGCCGGCGTCGACCTGGCCGTCGGTTGCACCTACAAGTACCTCAACGGCGGCCCGGGATCCCCTGCCTTCGGCTACGTCTCGCACATGGCGCAGGACCGGATCACCCAGCCGATCCAGGGGTGGATGGGCGCCGCCGACCCGTTCGCGATGGGCCCGTCGTACGTCGCGGCCGACGGCATCCGCGCCTTCATCAGCGGCACCCCGCCGATCCTCGCCATGCAACCGATGCTCGACATGCTCGACCTGGTCGAACAGGCAGGGATCGCGGCGATCCGGGCCAAGTCGGTCGCCCTGACCACCTTCGCCACCGACGCCGCCGACGAACTGCTCGCCCCGCTGGGGGTCCGGCTTGCCTCGCCGCGCGACCCGGACCTGCGTGGCGGCCACGTCACCCTGGCCCACCCCGACTTCCGGGAGGTGACCGCACGCGCGTGGCAGCAGGGGGTGATCCCTGACTTCCGGCCCCCGGATGGACTGCGGATCGGCCTCTCCCCGCTGAGCACCACCTTCGCCGAGGTGGCCCGCGGGATCGGGGCCGTGGCCACGCTGCTCAGTCCGGAACCGTAGCCCGCCCGAGCAGGCGTGCGAAGTGGTCGGTGACCTGCGCCTGGCTCCACCCGTGCGCCTCGCGGAGCCCCTCGGCCAGCATCGCCAGGTACGCCGCACTGGGACGGGTGTGGGGCACCGCGTCGTACCCATGGGGAGAGGTGAACGTGTACATCGCCAAGCCGTCGCGCTCACCGAGGTGGACCAGGGTCTCGTAGTTGCCCGGCCCGACCCGGTGCTGCCCACCGGGCAAGGGCCCCAGCAGGATCCGTTCCAGCGGGTCGTCGGCGGTGGGGAGGCGGTGCATCTCCTGGGCCGCGACGTCAGCGAACTGGGCGGTGGTGATCCGCCAGGCCCGGGCAGGGGTCCGGCTTGCGGCCGCGGCAGGAGAGGAGTGGTCATAGAACGCCACCCCGCCACCCCAGACCGGCGACTCACCGGCGAAGTAGAGCCGCCCGGGCAACATCACTGCGGCGTCCTGGCGAGGCAGGGTCGCATCGCGAGCCCCGGCGTACGTCACCTTCGCGCCGGGTGGACGACCGCCCTCGAGATAACAGCGCAGCCGCGCCAGGCACATGTTGGACCCATAGCTGACGTACCAGAGCTCTGCTTGCGACATCCCTCCAGTTCTAGCAGGCCTCCGCGGAGGCAGTGCCCATCCAGCGGCCAGCCCACCGGCCGAGCGTGACCTTCGCCGCTCCTGGCCCGTTGTAGGTGCATGAAGCAAACGTCGCGCCGCGTCCTGGCGAGCCTTGCCGTCGTACCCATGGTCCTCGTCGCCGGGACGGTCGCCACCGTCGCCGACGAGGGGACCCCGGCGCAGCCTGCCAGCGCCGCGACAGGTCCGGTTGCCGCCGGTGACGCCGAACTGGACCCGGCTTCGGTGCGCGCCCTGGCCGAGCTGGCTGAGGAGACCGCGCAACGCAGCGACGACGCGCCGGACGGCGAGGCGGAGCCGGTAACCCCGCCCTCGCGGGTGACCGCCCCGGCCACGGACGAAGCGGTCGACCAGCCAGTCAACCCGTCCCCGGCCAGAGAGCAGACCCGGACCTACCGCGAATACGTCTCGCTGGGAGACTCGTGGTCGGCCGACACCAAGTTGCTCGACCTCAACGGCCTCCCGGACATGACCCACGCGCCGATCGACTGCGCCCAGTCGCAGGTCAACTACCCGAAGCTGGTGGCGAAGGAACTCGGCGTCGAGATCCACCGCGACGCCACCTGCGGTTCCGCGACCAGCGACGACTTCTGGGAGCCCCAGACGGGCCTGCCCCTGGGCGGGACCAACCCGGCCCAGTTCGACCGGCTCACCCCCACCACGGACCTGGTCACCATCGGGATCGGCGGCAACGACGCGGGCGTCGCTGCTGCCGCGATGGACTGCTTGAGCCTGCTCCCGGTTGCCCTTCCCGTGGGCGCCGTCCCGCAGTTGCCCGAGCTCGGCCTGCCCTTGGTGCCCAAGCGGCTGCCACTCGGCGGTTGCGTCGACCACTTCAACGCCGGGGGCGTGGACCAGTTGGCCGAGGCGATCCGGGCCACCGAGCCCAAGCTGGTAGCCGCTGTGGCCGAGGTACGCCGCCGCTCCCCGCAGGCGCGGATCCTGCTGGTCGACTACCTCTCCGCGGTGCCGGAGCAGGGGTGCTATCCGTTCCTGCCGGCCACGGACGAGGACCGCGAATACATCCGCACCTCGTTCCTGGCCCTGAACGCGATGATCAAGCGGGCCGCAGCGACCAGTGGCGCCGAGTTCGTGGACACCTTCACCCCCTCGGTCGGCCACGACGTCTGCGCACCGCCCAACGAGCGCTACATCGAGTTGCTCGGGCCCTCGATCAACGATCTCGGGATCATCGTGCCGGCCCACCCCAACGCCGCGGGGGCACGGGCCCAGGCCAAGGCGGTCCTGGACCAGATCAGGAGTTGAGCACCACCCGGGAGCACGCTGCCGCCGTGCCCGCCTAGGATTCCGGGCATGGGACATGAGTTCGACACCGACACCGCAGTGACCGAGGTGTCGCCGGGCACCTTCGAGGCCGGGATGGAGGAGGGCTGGCTGGTCGGTGCCGGGGTGAACGGCGGCTACCAGTTGGCCACCGTCGCGCGAGCGCTCGGCGCGCTGGCACCCGGCAAGCCGCACCCGCTCTCGATCACCGCGCACTACCTCTCCGCGACCCGGCCCGGACCGGCCACGATCACCACCCGCCTGGTCCGCGACGGCGGGAAGGTGGCCACGGTCGCGGGTGACCTGGCCCAGGACGGCACCGGGCGGATCACCGCGCTGGCCACTTTCGGTGACCTGGCTGCGTTGCCCGACGCGCCCGTGCGCACCACGCACGTGGAACCCGAGCTGCCGCCGGTCGAGGAATGCTTCTCGACGTCGATGGCACCCGAGGAAGTGCGCCGGATGGCGCCGCTGATGGACCGCTTCGACATGCGCATCGACCCGGCGTACGCCGGTTGGTCGATCGGCAAGCCGAGCGGCGAGGGGATCATCCAGGCCTGGTTCCGGCTCTCCGGGGACCGCGACCTCGACCCGTTCTCGTTGCTGCTCGTCGCGGACGCATTGCCGCCGGCGACGTTCGACCTCGGCATGCCGGGCTGGGCGCCGACCATCGAGTTGACGGTCCACCTGCGGGCGATGCCGGCGCCGGGTTGGGTCAAGGTGCGCCACGAGACCAGGAACATGGCCGGCGGCATGTTCGAGGAGGACGCGGTGATCTGGGACTCGGCGGGGCGCCTTGTCGCCCAGGCGCGCCAACTGGCCCGTACGCCGCGCCCGCAGTAGGCCACGGCCTGCCCCGCTCAGGGGCGGGGCGCCCCGCGGTCCTCGAACCAGGTGCGCCGCATCGTGTAGACCCACCGGCGTAGCGGGTGTTCGGTGACCGACCAGAACGTGTCGGTGGCCGGCCAGTAACTGATGTCCTCGCAGCCGATCGGGGTCGCCCAGCGGAACCGGCGTCCGCCCCTGCGCACGCCCTCCAGTGGGCCGACGTGGACGTCGCCGGGGAAGACCGGGCCGTTGGAGATCGTGGCGTGGGCCATGCCCCGGGCGACGGCAACGCCCTGCATCCGCTGCGTCTCGGCGTCGGCAAGCATGATCGGTGAACTGTGTCCGTCCGCGCCGATCACCAGGTGCATGCTCTCGGCGTCGATCGGAAACCGGGCCAGCCGGGTGGTGGCCGTGCCCCGGCCGTACTCGCCGACGACCAGTTCCGGGGCCGGGCCCGACCAGTCGATCGACATGAACGAATACCGCAGGCCGGCCTGGCCCTCCTGAGCAGAGGCGCGGTAGGAGAAGCGCACCGGCAGCACGTAGCGGTAACCAAAGGTGGAGGCCTTGCCGGAGCCGGAGGACCCGAGGGTGAGCAGGTCGCGATTGCGGACCCCGACCTGGTCCGGCACGCGTAGCAGGTCCTCGACCCGGCAGGTCATCACGCCGCGGCCGGTGGCGGCGACATGGAGGTAGGGGCCCGCCCAGACGATGCCGCCCGCATGGACCTTGAGCGGCTCCAGGCCGATCCTGCCCTCCTCGTCCCGGGTGGGCACCACCAGCAGCACGTGCCGATAGGCCAGCGTGTCGAGGTCGACGAAGGTCAGGCGCGACCCCTTGTTGAGGCCGTCGACCTGCTTCGAATACCAGGTCACCACCGCGATTCGTCGTCCGGCGCCCTCCTCGCCGAAGGCGTCCGCGGAGGTGGTGATGCCCTGGGGCCACCAGCGCTTGGTCAGGGTGTCGGAGCGCTCCCACCGGAATGCGCTGTCCACGGCGCGTCCGAGCGCGAACCGGCTGCGGCGGGCCTGCCGGTTCAGGTCGCCCATCAGCCCGTCGATCCCGACCCGCCCACCGAACCGCTCGGCCAGGTGGTCGATCTCCTCGGCGTTCCCCCCGGTACGGCGCAGCCGGATGCCGGACAGGGACGCGTCGGGCGAAGTCATTGCTCCAGCCTAGGTGCCCAACCTCTCCGGTCAGAACACCTAGGGTGGGCACCGTGAGAGGAATCTTCTTCGACGAGGACGCGGCCCGTGCAGTGGTCGCCCGGCTGGTCGCCGGCGGCTGGGACGCCTCGCTGGAGCGCGAGCGACTGGCCGGCGAGGACGACGACGAGGACCACCCCTGGGCCGTGCTCACCGACGCTCCCGCCTTCACACTGGAACTGCTCGTCGAGGAGTACGACGGGTGGCTCGACGACGCCCCGGTGATCGAGCCGACCACGCCGCCCAGCCCGGTGGAGTTGCCGTCGGCGCCGGTGCGGATCAAGCGCCCTGATCGGGTCCGACCCGACGCTGACTAGTCTGGCCCCATGACCGCCACCCACCGCCTCCTCCTGGTCCACGCCCACCCCGACGATGAGTCGATCGGCACCGGCGCGACGATGGCCCGCTATGTCGCCGAGGGACGCCAGGTCACCCTCGTCACCTGCACTGCCGGTGAGATGGGGGAGGTGCTGGTGCCCGAACTCGAGCACCTGGCCGCCGACCGCGACGACAAGCTCGGTGAGCACCGTCGGGGCGAGCTCGCCGAGGCCATGGCCGAGCTCGGCGTCACCGACCACCGCTTCCTCGGCGGCTTCGGCACCTATCGTGATTCGGGGATGAAGTGGCACGCAGCGGGCCATGCGGTGCCGGCCGACCCGGTGGAGGGCCACCACCACGACAACGCGTTCTGGGACGCCGACCTGCTGGAGGCGGCCAACCACCTGGTCACCGTCATCCGTGAGGTGCGCCCCCAGGTGATGGTCACCTATGACCCGTTCGGCGGCTACGGCCACCCCGACCACATCCAGGCCCACCGCGTCGCCATGTACGCCGCCCAGTTGGCCGCGGCCAGGTCGCACCGCCCCGACCTGGGGGAACCGTGGGAGATCACCAAGGTCTACTGGGGCGCGATGAGCGAGGGGCGGATGCGCGAGAGCCTGCGGGCGCTGCGCGAGTCCGGCGACACCGAGACCTTTGCCGGGATGGAGCCGGACAGCGAGATGCCGATGGCGACACCCGACAACCTGCTCGCGGCCCGGGTGGACGGATCCGCCTACCTGGAGAAGAAGTTCGCCGCGTTGCGGGCGCACCGCACCCAGATCCAGGAGGACGGCTTCTTCTTCGTCGGCGCCGAAAGCGGACACGCCTTCTGGGGCGAGGAGTTCTTCCGGCTGGCCGTCGGCACGACCGGGCCCGTGGGTGAGGACGGGCTGGAGGACGACCTCTTCGCCGGCATCGACGTGTCCGGAGGGCGCGCCTGATGCTGGCGCGGGTCTTCCCGCTGCGGGGACCGCTGCTCGCGCTGGCCGCCGTGGCTGCGCTGGTGGTGGGATTCGGCACCGGCATTGCCTCGGTGGTCGCCCATGAGAAGTCGTGGGCCTGGTTCCTGGTGGCGCTTGCTGCGCCGCTGAGCTTTGCGCTGGCCCTGCGCCCGGGCTGGATCCGGGTCGGCTTCGGGGTCGGCTGGGTCGGTCTCGTCCTGCTTGCGCTGCAGACCCGGCCCGAGGGCGACTACCTGGTGATGTCCTCGGTCCGGGGTTACCTGCTCGTCGCGGGTGCCCTGGCGATGGTGGTGACGGTGATGGCGACCCTCCCGCTGCGACGTGGTATGGCCGAATCGGAGGAAAGCACCAGCCCCACCTAGGATGTCGGGCGTGAACGACGCGACTGGGAAGACCGACGGCGATGCTGCCGAGCCGACCGGTGGGACCAAGGAGCCGTCCCGCGAGGGCAACGGCGGCAGGATCGTCCTGCTGACGATCCTGGCCCTGGTGCTGCTCGTCGGTGGTGCCTATGTCGCGGCGTACGTCGGTGCCGGCGCCAAGGTGCCGCGGGGGACCACCGTGGCGGGTGTGGAGATCGGCGGCCTGGAGAAGGCTGCCGCGGTGGACCGCCTGGAGGACGCTCTCGCCGAGCGGGACGCCATCGAGGTCACCATCGGCGACAAGCAGACCACCCTCTCCGCGGCCGAGGCAGGGATCAGCATCGACGCCCCCGCCTCCGTGGAGGCAGCAGGTGGCGGCAAGAGCTGGTCGCCGGGACGGCTGTGGGACTACTACACCGGTGGCGGCGACATCGACCCCGTCGTGACGGTGGACGAGGACGCCTTCGCGGCCACGATCGAGGAGCTGAACACGTCGCACGGCACGGCACCGAAGGACGGCGCGGTCGTCTTCACCGACGGCAAGGCGGGCTCGACTGCCGGGGCGTCGGGCACCGGCATCGAGGCCGACCCGGCGCGTGACGCACTGGTCGCGGCGTACGTCGATGGAACCACTGCCGACCTGGACGTGGTCGAACTGGAGCCGGACATCGACCAGGCCGACGTGCAGCGCGCCCTCAACGAGTTCGCCAACCCGGCCGTCTCCGGGCCCGTCGTCCTCACGTTCGAGGACCACGAGGTGCGGCTGACGCCGGAGGAGTTCACCCCGGCGCTGACCCTGGTTCCGGTCGACGGAGCACTGCAGCCCGAGCTCGACAAGGAGAAGCTCGACGACCTGGTCCGGTCCCGCTTCAGCGGCGACATGGGGCAGCCCGTCGATGCCACCGTGGCCCTGGTCGACGGCAAGCCCACCGTCGTGCCCAGCGAGCCCGGCGTCGACTACGAGCCGGCGGAGATCGCCAAGGCCTTCATGGACGTGGTCACCAAGACCTCGGGGCGCACCGCCGCCGTGCCGTCACACGTGACGGATCCGGAGTTCACGACCGAGGACGCCAAGGCGTTGAACATCGTCGAGGAGGTCTCCTCCTTCACGACGTACTACCCGCACGCTGCGTACCGCAACACCAACCTGAGCCGGGCCGGTGAGTTGATCGACGGCACCGTCCTCAAGCCCGGTGAGACCTTCTCCCTCAACGGCATCGTCGGCGAGCGGACCGCCGCCAACGGCTTCGCCAAGGGCACCATCATCTCCAATGGCGTCTATCGACAGGACTACGGCGGCGGCGTCTCGCAGATGGCCACCACAGTCTTCAACGCGATGTTCTTCGCCGGTCTCGAGGACGTGGAGCACAAGCCGCACTCGTTCTACATCGATCGTTATCCAGTTGGCCGTGAGGCGACCGTGGTCTGGGGTGCGCTCGACATGTCCTTCAAGAACGACACCGACCATGGCGTGCTGATCGACGTGGTGGTCAAGAAGTCCACGCCGGGCTCGCGCGGGTCGGTGACCGTGACGATGTATTCCACCAAGACCTGGGACATCACCACTTCGACCTCCGACCGCTATCGCTACACCTCACCGGGCACCCGGGAGTTGACCGTCGCGGACTGCACGCCCAATGGCGGGCAGAGCGGCTTCGACATCGACGTCTTCCGCTACTTCCACAAGCCCGGGCAGAGCGCCGTGGAGCGGACCGAGAAGTTCCACACCCGCTACCTGCCGGCCGACAAGGTGGTCTGCAAGTAGGGCTGTCCCGCCACGGTGGGAACCAGACCGGCCCGGGCTCCGTCACAGGAGCATGGACAAGAACCCGGCCCGCGCCATGATCGCGGCACTGATGACCCCCTTCCTCCTCGTCGCGGCCTGCAACGACTCGAATCCGTCGATCGAGATCACTGATCGCGGGGACGAGGACGTGCTCGCCGAGTTCGATCCCGCCACCACGGCGGTGGAGGTCAGGTTCCGCGACTCCTCGGTGCCCCCGGAATACCACCGCAGCTGGGAGATGGAGATGGACGCCGAGACGATCGCGCTGACCGTCGACTCCTACGGCGACGTGGTGGCCACCAACTCGGTCGCCATGTCAGCAGAGGAGTGGACCGAGTTCCTCAGCGACCTGCCTGCGGACCTGGAGCGCTGGGGCCAGCCGGAAGCCGATGAGCACAGCTGCGCCGGCGGCACCGGGATGTCCATCACCGTCCACGATGGCGAGGAGAGCGCTGAACTGGTGCTGGACAATTGCTTCGATGACCAGCGCGCCATCTCCCGCGAACTGGTCGCTGCCGTGGGACCGTTCGCCGAACTGGTCGACATCGAGGGCCACCGGGCGGTCGACTGAGGCGGGGTCAGGGCACCTCGAGGTGGTGCAGCAGGTGGTGGGTGGTGAACCCGGCGGCGGCCCAGAATCCCAGCGCCGGGCTGTTGCCCTCCTCGACGTGCAGCCAGGCCGTGGTGGCGCCACGCTCGCCCGCCCACTCGATGGCCTCGGCGAGCAACACCGTCCCGACTCCTTGCCTCCGGGCATGGTCCGCGACGGTGAGGCCATGGAGTCCGACCCAGTCCCGATCAACGCCGGCGCGGATCCGGCCGAGAACCCCGTCGTCCGGGTCGCTGAGGATGATCGTGCAGCGCTCGCCGTCGCTCTCCACCTCGGGTGGTGGTGCTGTTGTTGCTGGTGTGTTGGATCGCCGCCTGGCCAGCGTGCGGGCGAGGCGGGAGACCGAGGCGAGTTGGAAGGCGGTTCCACTCTCCGGCACCTGTCCCCAGCCGCTCTCGACGAGTGCGTCCTCGACATCGGACCCTGCCTCGACCTGGATCAGTGGGCGGCGCCCCCGGTCGGCATAGAACTGCTCGACCACGCCGCGCGCCTGGACCAGGGGCATCCCCGGGTCGCCGATCGCCAGGCAGGAGTTGGTCCGCTTGAGCAGGCGCCCGTCGGGGGCCGGATCACAGCGCAGTTCCCAGTCACCGAGCGCGACCCGCTCCACCCGGGGCCACAGCACGCGCGCATGACGCTCCGCGGCCCACGCACTGACCCGGTGGCGCGGTGACGGACGCGGGGGGACCGGCTTGCCGGAGACGATGTCGGCCAGTGTGATGCGCACCTCCTCGCCCGTCTCGGGGGCAACGACGCAGGTGCCCTCACCCCACGCCATACAGGTGCCGAGGACGTCGGTGAAGGCCGGACCGCCGGTGGGGCCACGTTGGCCGCGGAGCAGGCGCCGGACCACCACGCGCTGGCCCACGACGTGTGGCCCCAGTGTGTGACTGCCCACCTTGTGGCCTGAATCGTGGGCATCCCGTCCCGAACCCATGCCGGGGATACTAGGCTGTTGCCAGCAATCCGCCATCAGTAGTCCCCAGGAGGAACAGGTGACCTACGTCATCGCCCAGCCGTGTGTCGACGTCAAGGACCGTGCATGCGTCGATGAGTGTCCGGTTGACTGCATCTACGAGGGCAAGCGGATGCTCTACATCCACCCCGACGAGTGCGTCGACTGCGGTGCTTGCGAGCCGGTCTGCCCGGTCGAGGCCATCTTCTACGAGGACGACACGCCGGAGCAGTGGAAGGACTACTACACCGCGAACGTCGGATTCTTCGAGGACCTCGGTTCCCCGGGTGGCGCCGCCAAGATGGGTGAGATCGACAAGGACCACCCGTTCGTGGCCGCGCTCGAGCCGCAGAACCAGGACCACTGAGCCCGTTGGCAGGACGTCCAGCGCTTCCCGGGGTCTCCGGGCGCCTGCCGGACTTCCCGTGGGACCACCTGGCGCCCCACGCTGCCCGTGCGCGTGAGCATGCGGACGGCATCGTCGACCTCTCGGTCGGTACGCCGGTCGACGCAACCCCTCAGGTCGCCATCGACGCCCTGGCCGGTGCCGCGGACTCCCCGGGCTATCCGGTCACGATTGGTCGGGTCGAGACCCGGCAGGCAATCCTCGACTGGATGGAGCGGCGCCTCGGCGTGAGCGGCCTGGGCCTGGACGCGGTGCTGCCGGTGATCGGCTCCAAGGAACTGATCGCCTCCCTGGCCCTGCACCTGGGGGTCGGCACCGGGGACCTTGTGGTCTACCCGCGCCTGGCCTACCCGACGTACGAGGTGGGGGCCGCGCTAGCCGGTGCCCGCACCCTGGCCGCGGACTCCCTGACCGCGATCGGCCCCGAGGTGCCGCGCCTCCTGTGGATCAACTCGCCGTCCAACCCGACCGGCAAGGTCCTGCCGCCGGACCACCTGCGCAAGGTCGTCGACTGGTGCCGCCAGCGCGGCACCCTGCTGGTCTCCGACGAGTGCTACATCGAGATGGCCTGGGACCCGCAGAACCGGCCGGTCTCGGTGCTCCATCCCGACATCTGCGGCGGCAGCACCGAGGGCATCCTGGCAGTGCACTCGCTCTCCAAGCGATCCAACCTGGCCGGCTATCGGTGCGCCTTCGTCGCCGGTGACCCGTCCGTGGTCGGCGAACTGCTCGCGGTGCGCAAGAATCTCGGTCTGCAGATGCCCGGCCCGCAGCAGGTGGCGATGGTGCCGACGCTGGCCGACGACACCCATGTGGTCGCCCAGCATGCCCGCTATGCCGCCCGGAGGGCCAAGCTTCGCGAGGCGCTGGAGCGGGCCGGGTTCCGGATCGACAACTCCGAGGCCTCGCTCTACCTGTGGGCCAGCCGTGACGAGGATTGCTGGGAGACGGTGACCTGGCTGGCCGAGCGCGGCATCCTGGTCGCTCCCGGCGCCTTCTATGGAGCGGCTGGTGCCCAGCACGTGCGGGTCGCGTTCACTGCCACCGACGAGCGGGTCGACGCCGCGGTCGCGCGCCTGGCCTGATTGGGCAGGGCCTGATTGGGCACGGCCTGAGCCCCGGTTGCCTCACCGGTGCACGTCGACGTGCACGTGGTCGCGGTGCTCCAGGATGGCCACCGTCTCGGCAGGCTTGCCTTCGACGTCGCCGGGGTCGTAGTCGCGCCACCCCTCGGCCGAGCGACGCGTGGTCCAGATCTTGTCGTCGAAGATGACGGTGGCAATGTCGAGCCGGTCGGCCTGCGCGACCAGGTAGTAGGCCACCGCCCAGCCGTGCTTGCGGTTGGGCTCGTCGATCGGTCGGAAGAAGACGTCGATCGCGCGGCCCTCATAGTGCGCTGAGCCCTCCATGTGGCCGCTGTCCACGCCATCGGGGGAGAAACCGCCCAGGGGGAGGTCACCGAAGGCAGCAGTCAGGTCCACCCGGACCGCGGCGGCCCGCTCGGTCAGCCCGTCCTCGTCCAGCTCGGTGGGGGAGTCGGTCGCGCGCACGTTGAAGGTGCAGTGGAACTGGCCGTCGGGGGAGTTGCCGGTGAACGCCGAGGCGAGCGCACGGGCGGCGTCGGCATGCTTCTCGTAGGCCTCCGGATGCCCGGAGCGCTGCACCCGTTGGGCGGCCTCGGTGATCCGCATCGACTCATAGTCGGGGACCTTGACCAGCGCGTCATAGAAGGCGTTGGTCGCGTGGTAGGGGTTGAGGACCTCCTCCCGGCTTCCCCACCCCTGGGAGGGCCGCTGCTGGAAGAGGCCGAGCGAGTCACGGTCGCCGTGCTCGATGTTCAGGATCTTCGACTCCTGGAATGCGGTGGCCAGGGCGATGCTGACCGCCCGCGCCGGGAGCCCACGTCGTACGCCGATCGCGGCGATCAGGGCTGCGTTCTCGGCCTGCTCGGGGGTCAGGGCCACCTTCGTCCCACCCACCTCGGCAATACAGACCTCGACCGTCGGCCGTGCATCAAAGCTCCGGTTGAAGGCGATCACGACCGCGGTGACCACCACGACGACGGCCGCCAGGCCGATGACGAGCCCTCGTCTGGACATCGTCCGGATCAGTCGTTGGCGTGCAGGGCGGCGTTGAGTTCGATGCCGTCACCCTGCCATGCGACGGCCTCGACCGCGCCGGAGACGGAGTTGCGCCGGAAGAGGACGTTGCTGGCACCGGAGAGCGTCGCTGCCTTCACCACGGAGCCGTCGGCGAGGGTCACCTTGGTGCCCGCGGTGACATAGCAACCGGCCTCCACCACGCAGTCGTCCCCGAGCGAGATGCCCAGACCGGAGTTGGCGCCGAGCAGGCACCGCTCGCCGATCGAGATGACTTCCTTGCCGCCCCCGGAGAGGGTGCCCATGATCGAGGCGCCTCCGCCGATGTCGGAGCCGTCGCCGACGACGACACCGCCGGAGATGCGGCCCTCGACCATGGAGGCGCCCAGGGTGCCGGCGTTGAAGTTGACGAACCCCTCGTGCATCACCGTGGTGCCCGGGGCGAGGTGCGCGCCGAGGCGGACCCGGTCGGCGTCGCCGATCCGGATCCCGCTGGGCACCACGTAGTCGACCATCCGCGGGAACTTGTCCACCCCGTGCACGGTGACGTGCTGTCCCGCTGCGCGCAGTCGGGCGCGGGTCATCTCGAACCCCTCCACCGCGCACGGGCCGGCGCTGGTCCACACCACGTTGGTGAGCAGGCCGAAGACCCCGTCCAGGGTGAGGCCGTGCGGCGTGACCAGGCGGGCGGAGAGCAGGTGCAGGCGCAGCCAGGCGTCGGCGGTGTCGACCGGTGCAGCGGACAGGTCGGCGATGGTGACCAGCCGGGCCTCGCGGCGTACCTGGCGCAGGTCGTCCTCGCCCTCCAACGCGGTGAGGTCGGCCGGTGCGCCTTCGCCGCCGGGTTCCCCGAGTTGCGGTTCGGGGAACCACACGTCGAGCACTGTGCCATCGGCGGCCAGGGTGGCAAGGCCCCAGCCGTGGGCACCGGTCGTGGTCTCGTCGAGGGTCTGGTCAGCAGCACGGGTCTGGGTCACGGCGCCAACTCTACGTGGGCGCCGTGACGCCCCAGACGGGTGTCGGCCAGCTCAGTAGTCGTAGCTGGAGACCTTCCAGGTGCCCTCTTCCTCGATCAGGTAGAGGGTCATCTTGCCGACCTCGCTGCCGCCCTGGAGGAGCGGGACCTCGGCCATCGCAAACCCGGAGCTGTTCATCGTCTCCTGCGGCGTGCCGAAGGTGATGTTGTCGTCGTCGTCCGCGGTGATCTCCGCGCAGTTGGCGATCTCGGGGATGTACATGTAGCTCTTGGCAGCGTCACAGTCGTTCGCCTCGATCGCTGCCACGAAGGAGCTCACCACTGACAGTGAGCTGCTGCTGCCACCGGTCCCCGGCGCGGGGGAGGTGCCGCCAGTCCCCGGAGAGGGGGCGGTGCCGCCGGTCCCCGGGCCGGGGTCATTGCTACCTGGGGTGCTGGCGCGACCACCGAAGTTGGTCACCTTCCACCCGTCGCCCTGCTTCTCGAGCGCCATCGTGACGGTGGTGCTGTCGCCGCTTTCCGTCTCACTGAAGGTCACGTCATAGTCCGCCGAGGTCTCGTCGCTGGAGGTCTCCACCGGGTCCTCGAAGGTGTATTCGCCCGGCGGGGGGACCAGGGTGTCGCAGTCGGAGGTCTCCGTGGTCAGCGCCTTGGCAGCGTCGCAGTCGCTGTTGCGCAACGCGTCGACATAGTCCCTGGCGACCTGGGCGTGGCCGGTGTCGACGCTGGGGCCGTCGCCGCCCCCTTCGCCCCCTTCGCCGCCCTCGGTGCCCTGGGAGGTCTTCTCGTCGCTCTTCTTGTCGGACTTGTCGTCGTCCCCGCCCAGGGTGAGGACCAGGGTGATGATCACGCCGATGATCACGACGAGGGCCACCACGATGGCGATGATCACCTTCGGATTGACCCCGCCGCCGGACCCGCCCGGGCCCTGCGGTCCGCCGTACGGTCCCTGCGGAGGCTGCTGGCCCCACTGGCCCTGGGGCGGTTGCTGACCGGGCGCGCCGTACTGGCCCTGACCCGGCTCCTGTCCCCACTGCTGGGGCTGCTGGCCCGGTGCGCCGTACTGGCCCTGGCCGGGCTGGCCCTGAGGCGCCTGTTGCCCCCACTGGCCCTGACCCGGCTGGCCCTGTTGGGGTTGCTGGCCCCACTGGCCCTGACCAGGCTGACCCGGTCCAGGCTGGCCCTGGGGTGGCTGCTGTCCCCACTGCTGCGGGCCGGTGCCCTGGGGGGCGCCTTGCTGCGGAGGGTTGGGGGAGAGGCGGGTGGGGTCCTCGCCGGGGGGCGGGTTCTGGCCGAAGGGTCCGTGCAGGTCGCTCATGTGCGGCATTGTGCCCCCAGCGTTGGCACCCCCAAACATGGATGCGGATTCTCCCGCTCAGTGAAAAGTCCGTCCCGGCAGTGGCGGGGCCAGCCCTAGCCTCGCGTCGTGGCGAAGATCAAGCACCCCCATCTGATGTCCCCGGGCCGGATCGGGCCGATGAGCCTGGCCAACCGGGTGGTCCTCCCGGCGATGGACATGAACGTCTGCGTCGACGGTGAGATCCACCAGGCAGACATCGACCACTACGCCGCGCGTGCGCGGGGAGGTGCCGGCCTGGTGATCACCGGGGCCTCGGCAGTCGCCTTCCCGGTGGGCGCGGCGAGCACCAAGGAGCCGGGGCTGAGCGACGATCGCTTCCTGCCCGGACTGACTGCCCTGGCCGATGCGATCCACGCCGCCGGCGGCAAGCTCTGCGTGCAGAGCACCCACCACGGCAAGGTGGCCCGCATCGACACCTTGCAGGACCGGCCGCTCCTGGTGCCCTCGGAGCCGGACTACGACTTCGACCTGAGTGCCCTGGCCGACAACACCTCCACCGAGTTGCGCAAGATGGCAGCGGTCACCGGGGGCAAGCAGGCCAGCTATCACGCTGCCACCGCGGAGGACGTCGCCTGGCTCGTCGAGACCTGGGCTGACGCCGCCGACCGGGTACGCCGCAGCGGGGCCGACGCGATCGAGATCCACTGCGCCCATGGCTACATCCTCGGCGCCTTCCTGAACCAGCGTGACAACCGGCGCACCGATGACTACGGCGGCTCGCTGGAGAACCGCGCCCGCCTGGCCTGCGAGGTGATCCGGGCGGTGAGTGACCGCGTCGGCGACCAGATGGCAGTGATCGTCCGGGTCGCTGGCCAGGAATATGGACAGGAGGGCGGCCTCACCCTGGCCGAGTCCTGCGCTGCTGCGGTGATGTTCGAGGCCGCTGGAGCCGATGCCATCCACGTGACTGGCTGGGGGCGGAACCCGTTCTCCAACTTCACCGACGGACCGCTGCCCGACAAGGTCGGTGCCTATGCCGACCTCGCTGCCGAGGTCAAGAAGCATGTCTCCATCCCGGTGATCGCCGTGGGCCGGATGCTGCCCGACGTGGCCGAGAAGGCGATCGCCGAGGGCCGGGCCGACTTCGCCGCGATGGGGCGACAACTCCTGGCCGACCCCGACCTGCCCAACAAGCTCGGTGCCGGACGGCACCAGGATGTCCGCCCCTGCATCAACTGCTATGTCTGCGTCCAGGAGAACTTCTGGGACGACACCCCCCTGTGCGCGGTGAACCCCGCCCTGGGCAACGAGGCGCTGGTGCCCTTCGTGCGCACGACCACACCGAAGCACGTTGCCGTGGTCGGCGCCGGCCCGGCCGGGCTGGAGTCGGCCCGCGTGCTCACCGAGCGGGGCCACCGGGTCACGGTCCTGGACAAGGCCGACCGGCTCGGCGGGACGCTGTGGTTCTCCACGCTCACCACGCCGGCCAACGAGCAACTCCTGGATTGGCTCACGGTCCAGGTCAAGCAGCTCGGGATCGACGTACGCCTGCGCACCGAGGCGGACCGGGCAACGGTCGCAGCGCTTGCCCCCGACCACGTGGTGGTGGCCACCGGGGCCCAGCGCCCGCGCCCGGAGGTGCCGGGAGGGGACCTGCCCCACGTCCACACCGGTGACTCGCTGCGCAACCTGTTGCTCGGCGCTGCCGATGCCGGTGAGGGAACAGGGTTCCTGCGCACGATGGGCAAGCTCGGCAGGGCCACCGGCATCACCAGGAGCCCCGAGGCGATCCGGAAGCTGACCCGCACCTGGCTCCCGATCGGCAAGGACGTGGTGGTGATCGGCGGCTCGCTGGTGGGACTCGAACTGGCCGAATGGCTGGCCGAGCGGGGCCGCACCGTCACGCTCCTGGAGGAGGGTCGCCAGCTCGGCCTGCCGATGGCGATGCCGCGCCGCTGGACCGCGGTCCGGGCCGCCGGGGCGCTCGGCGTCACCGTGCACCGCAAGGCGGTGGCCACCCGGATCACCGCGGAGCAGGTCGAGTTCACCGTCGACGGTGAGGCGCACGCAGTCGCTGCGGACGCAGTGGTCTATGCCGACAAGACCCATGCCGCGGCGCCGCTGGCCGGGGAACTTGCTGCTGCAGGCGTCGAGCACACCGTCCTCGGTGACGCGGCTGAGGTCGGCTACATCGAGCACGCGATGCATTCGGCCTGGGAATTCGCGACCACGTTCTGAATCGATCGGCCGGAATCAATTGGGCACCAGTCCCGGGCACGTCCTAGACTGGCCAGCAGCAGCGTTCGAGCCGTCATCAGCGGCGAGCTTCCGGAAGAACAGGGCCAGCACCACCGGTCCCCACTAGAACCGGACGGGCAGGCCCGTCACAGCCGTGAAGGAGTGGTCGCACCGCAGAGTGCGGCAACCGAGGTGGTACCGCGGTTTCCCGGCGCAGAGTCGTGGACGTCGTCCTCGGGGCAGCAGCCCGAGTTGCACGACGTACGCCAGGAGAGACCCGATGACCTACCCGAAGGCTTCCACCGACGGCGCAGCCAGCGTCCCGTCGAGCCCGCGCTTCCCCGAACTCGAGGAGCGGGTGCTGGACTACTGGAAGACCGACGGCACCTTCGCCGCCAGCGTCGAGCAGCGCGACGCCGGTCCGCGTGGGGAGAACGAGTTCGTCTTCTATGACGGCCCGCCCTTCGCCAACGGCCTGCCGCACTACGGCCACCTGCTCACCGGCTATGTCAAGGACGTCGTGCCGCGCTACCAGACGATGCGCGGCAAGCGCGTCGAGCGCCGCTTCGGCTGGGACACCCACGGCTTGCCCGCCGAGCTGGAGGCGATGCGCCAGCTCGGGCTGAAGACCACCGACGAGATCCACGAGATGGGGATCGAGAAGTTCAACGACGCTGCCCGCGCCTCGGTGCTGAAGTACACCGACGAGTGGCGTGACTACGTCACCCGCCAGGCCCGGTGGGTGGACTTCGACAACGACTACAAGACGCTCAACCCGGACTACATGGAGAGCGTGATCTGGGCCTTCAAGTCGCTCCATGACAAGGGGTACGTCTACGAGGGCTTCCGGGTGCTGCCCTACTGCTGGAATGACGAGACGCCGCTGTCCAACCACGAACTGCGGATGGACGACGACGTCTACAAGATGCGGCAGGACCCCGCCGTCACCGTCGGGTTCGAACTCGTCGCCACCGGTGAGGACCCCGTCCTGGACGGCGCCCGGGCACTGATCTGGACCACCACGCCGTGGACGCTGCCCTCCAACCTGGCCGTGATGGTCGGCTCCGACATCGAGTACGTCGTGGTCGAGGCCGGGGTGCCCGGCACCGAGCAGACCGCCCGCTACCTGCTCGCCGAGGCCAGGCTGGCGGCGTACGTGCGGGAACTGGGCGACGCCGACGGTGAGTTCACGGTGGTCGGCCGCTACCGCGGCGCCGACCTGGTGGGCCGCTCCTACACGCCGCCCTTCTCCTACTTTGCCGACCACGCCGGTGAGGAGCACGGCCGCGCGTTCCGCGTGGTCGCCGCCGACGAGGCCGTCACGACCACGGACGGCACCGGGCTCGTGCACAGCGCAGGCGCCTTCGGTGAGATCGACAAGGAGGTGACCGACCGCGAGGGCATCGAGGCGGTGATGCCGGTCGGCAAGGACGGTCGCTTCACCGAACCGGTCGCGGACTATGCCGGGATGCTCGTCTTCGACGCGAACCCGCACGTCATCGACCACCTCAAGGCCTCCACCCGGGGCGCCGGGGAGGCCGGCGCGGTGAGTGACGGCACGGTGTTGCTGCGCCGGGAGTCCTACGAGCACTCCTACCCGCACTGCTGGCGGTGTCGCGAGCCCCTGATCTACAAGGGCGTCTCCTCCTGGTTCGTCGAGGTGACCGCCTTCAAGGAGAGGATGCTCGAGCTCAACGAGCAGATCCGCTGGGTGCCCGACCACATCCAGCAGGGCCAGTTCGGCAAGTGGCTGGCCAACGCCCGTGATTGGTCGATCACCCGCAACCGGTTCTGGGGATCCCCGGTGCCGGTATGGAAGAGCGACGACCCCGCCTACCCGCGCATCGACGTCTACGGCTCGTTCGCCGAGATCGAGCGTGACTTCGGCCGGTTGCCGCGCAACGCCGCCGGCGAGCCAGACCTGCACCGGCCGTTCGTGGACGACCTGACCCGCCCCAACCCCGATGACCCGACCGGGAAGTCCACGATGCGCCGGGTGGAGGACGTGCTCGACGTCTGGTTCGACTCCGGGTCGATGTCCTATGCGCAGGTGCACTACCCGTTCGAGAACGCCGAGTGGTTCGCCGGCTCCGAGACTGCGCAGGGCCACTTCCCGGCGGACTTCATCGTGGAGTACGTCGGCCAGACCCGCGGCTGGTTCTACACGCTGCACATCCTGGCCACCGCCCTCTTCGAGAAGCCGGCGTTCAGTTCGGTGATCTGCCACGGCATCGTGCTCGGCTCGGACGGCAACAAGATGTCCAAGTCGCTGCGCAACTATCCCGACGTCAGCGAGGTCTTCGACTCCGCAGGTGCGGACGCGATGCGCTGGTTCCTGATGGCCTCGCCGATCCTGCGTGGCGGCAACCTGATCGTTACCGACCAGGGCATCCGCGACACGGTCCGCCAGGTGCTGATCCCGCTGTGGAACAGCTGGTACTTCTTCTCCCTCTATGCCAACGCCGCCAACGGGGGAGCCGGCTACGAGGCGCGCAGCGTACTGGGCCGTGGCGACGCGGTGGAGAACCCGCTGGACCGCTACCTGCTGGCGAAGACCCGGGCACACGTCGAGGACATGACCGCCCGGATGGATGCCCTCGACATCGCGGGTGCCTGCGAGGCGACGCGGACCTTCCTCGACGTGCTCACCAACTGGTACATCCGCCGCTCCCGCGAGCGGTTCTGGTCCACCGGCGACGAGCTCGACACCGACGCCTTCGACACCCTGCACACCGTGCTCGAGGTGCTGGCCCGGCTCACCGCGCCGCTGCTGCCGTTGACCATGGAGGAGATGTGGCGTGGCCTGACCGGCGGACGCTCGGTCCACCTGGCCGACTGGCCGGATGCTGACGAACTGCCGGCCGACGACGACCTGGTCGCCGCGATGGACGTGGTCCGCGAGGTCTGCTCGGCCACCTCGGCATTGCGCAAGGCGGGCAACCTGCGCAACCGGCTGCCGCTGGCGAACCTGACCGTGGTGGTCGACGACGCTGCATCACTGGAGCGCTTCACCTCGATCGTGGCCGACGAGGTCAACGTCAAGCAGGTGCGCCTGTTGGACCTCTCCGCGCCCGAGGCCGCGTCGTACGGCGTCTCGCAGAAGCTCACCGTGAACGCGCGCGCTGCCGGGCCCCGCCTGGGCAAGGACGTGCAGGCCGCGATCAAGGGCTCGAAGTCGGGCGACTGGTCGGTGGCCGCCGACGGCACCGTCACCTCCGGTGGCCTGGCGCTGGTCGAGGGTGAGTTCACCCTGGAGACCGTGGCGTCCTCGGGTGACGACTCGGCAACCGCGATGCTGCCGCACGGCGGCTTCGTGGTCCTGGACACCGTGGTCTCGCCGGAACTGGCCGCCGAGGGCCTGGCCCGTGACCTGGTCCGTGCCGTGCAGCAGGCGCGCCGCGATGCCGGCCTCGACGTCTCCGACCGGATCACGCTCACCCTGGGCGGGGACGAGCAGGTGCTGGCCGCCGCCCGCACACACCAGGACCTGATCGCTGGCGAGACGCTGGCCACCTCGGTCGTCCTGGAGGCTGGTGCCACCGGCACAGGGGTGGAGCTCTCCGATGGGCTCACCGTGCAGGTCGGCGTGACGCGCGCAGGTCAGTGAGGACCGGCGGCGAGGCAAGCACCAGCAGGAGGGCAGCCAGCGGCACCACGGTCGGGAACCCGATCTTCAGGTAGCCGATGGCGCCCACCACGCCACCGGCGAAGAAGAGGCCGACGAGCAGGAGGAGGACCCCCAGTTTCCGCCAGTCCGCGGTGACCGGGGCCAGCCCCGGAGCCCGCTCCACATAGGCGGCCTTGCCCAGTTCGATGCCGATGTCGGTGATCATGCCGGTGACGTGGGTGGTGCGGATCTGGGCTCCGGAAAGCTTGGTGATGATGGCGTTCTGCAGCCCCATCGTGAAGCCGAGGACGGCGATGATCACGATGAACCGACGGCTCCCGTGCAGGTCCTGGGCGAGGACGCCGAAGGCCAGGATCAGCATCGCCTCGAGGACCAGCACGTTGGCATAGCGGCCACGCAGGTCGCGGCGGCGACCCCAGTTGAAGACCAGGGCACAGGTGCCGGCGCCGAGCACGAACGCCACGATCGCGGTGACGGCGAGCCGCGCCAGTTCGCCGAAGCCGAGCACCAGCGAGTCGGCCACGATCGCAGTCAGACCGGTCATGTGCGAGGTGTACGCCGCCACGGCCACGAATCCGACCGAGTTGAGCACCCCGGCCTGGAAGGCCAGCAGGCTCGCCAACTGGGCATTGCGCAAGGGGGTCCGATCCGGACCGGTCAGGCCGAACACTCTTCGAGCCTAGACTGCCGCGTGTCCCCGGTGGCTCCTTGTCGACCGGAGGCGACCACGCAGGACACCAGCAGCAAGCCGATCCCGAGCACGATGCCGTGGACGATCCGGAGTTCGGCACCCCCGAAGAACTGGGGAAGGTAGCTGGCCAGGCCGAAGCCGGCGAGCAGGCCGCCGATCCGCCCCAGGGCCCCCGTGCGCCACATCCCGATGGCCTGTCGCGCGCCGACCAGGACCAGGAGCAGCAGGCCGAGGGCGAAGGTGGTGACCGGCAAGGGAGCGAACCGGAAGGCGTCAGCGATCTCGAGCACGCCGCTGTCACGGTGCTCAGCGGCGTACTGGCCGATCGCGTTCAGGCCATAGGCCTCCGCGCCGTAGTAGGGGAGGAGCAGTGCCGCGGCCAACCACATCCGGGTCTCCGCCTCGCGGACCGGGCGGCCGCCCCATTGCGGCAGCCCAGCGGCCGCATGGCGCAGCGCCAGGGCCAGGGCCGTGAAGCCGAGCATGGCCAGGGCGTGGGAAACCGGCCAGGAGGCAGCGGCGAAGGTTTCGGCATCGGCCTCGTCTCCCCACGGGCGGAGGACGGGATAGGCAGCCAGTGCCAGGCCGGCCACGCCGAACCAGAGGGATGTGGCAATGCGGTGCATGATTCCTCCAGATGTGAGCACTGCTCTCTTTTCTTGGGTCGAGGCTAGGGCAACGGGAGGAGCAAAGCAAGAGCACTGCTCACAGATGTGAGCACCGGGTGCTGACGTGCCAGAATGGCGACATGGCGAAGGGACCAACACCACGCGAAGTCGCTCGGGCCGAAAATCTCGAACGGATCAAGCGACTTGCGCTCGAGCAACTCGCGGCCACCAGCGCCGGCGAACTGTCGCTGCGGGCGATTGCCCGTGAGCTGAACATCGTCTCGAGCGCGATCTATCGCTACTACCCGAGTCGCGACGAGCTGATCACCGACCTGATCATCGATGCCTACGCCAGCCTGGCGGACGCCCTCGAAGTCGCGACCTCCAACGGGCGACGCGGGCCACGCCGCCGATGGCTGGACGCATGCACCGCATTGCGCCAGTGGGCCATCGAGCAGCCCCACCGCTTCGGCCTGGTCTACGGATCGGCGATCCCGGGCTATCGGGCCCCCGCGGACACGATCGCTCCCGCCGGCCGGGTGCTCGCGGCCCTCTGCGCACCCGTGGCCGCGGGACAGGCCGCATCCGGGCGCGAGCTGGACCACTGGGCCGTCCCCGGCCGTCCCCTCGGGAGCCAGCTCAGGGACGTCGCAGGCCAGCTCGGCCTCGTGGTCTCCGAGCGGACGATGCTGGGCATCGTGGCTGCCTTCTCCAGCATCATCGGCGCGCTCACCCTGGAGCTCAACGGCCACTTCGTCGGCGGCTTCGAACCCGCCGACGCGCTCTTCCGTGCGATCGTCGAACAGGAAGCGGACCGGCTCGGCCTGTGACCGGCGGCCGACTGGGTCACCTACGATGATGCACATGCCGGAACTCGACCTCAGCAAGGACGTCGTCAGCCTGACCGAGGATCTGGTCAACATCGAGTCGGTGAGCCTGGCCGAGCAGGAGATCGCCGACGCCGTCGAGGCGGCCCTGCGCGACCTGCCCCACCTCGAGGTGACCCGCCACGGGCACACCATCGTGGCGCGGACCGATCGTGGACTTGCCGAGCGCGTCGTCATTGCCGGCCACCTGGACACCGTGCCCCTCAACGACAACCTCCCGGCCCGCCGCGACGGCGACCACCTCCACGGCCTGGGCACCTGCGACATGAAGGGCGGGGTCGCAGTCGGGCTCAAGCTCGCCGCCGGGATCCCGGAGCCAAACCGCGAGGTGACCTACATCTTCTACGAGGCCGAGGAGATCGAGGCGACGAAGAACGGCCTCCGCAAGCTCGCCGCCAGCGCCCCGGAGCTGATGGAGGCTGACTTCGCGATCCTGATGGAACCCTCCAACGGCGGGATCGAGGCCGGCTGCCAGGGCACGATGCGGATCGAGGTGCGCACCGTCGGCGAACGCGCCCACAGCGCCCGCAGCTGGATGGGCCGCAACGCCATCCACGCCGCGAAGCCGATCCTCGACATCCTCGACGCCTACCAGCCCCGCCGCCCGGTGATCGACGGGCTCACCTACCACGAAGGCCTCAACGCGGTCTTCATCTCCGGGGGAGTCGCCGGCAACGTGGTGCCCGACGCATGCGTGGTCACGATCAACTACCGCTTCGCCCCGGACCGCTCCGTCGCCGAGGCCGAGGCATGGCTGCGCGAACTCTTCGCCGGGTACGACGTCCAAGTCACCGACGAATCACCCGGCGCCCTGCCGGGACTCACCGTGCCCGCGGCCGCTGCCTTCGTCGACGCCGTCGGCGGACAGGTGAACCCGAAGTTCGGCTGGACCGACGTCTCCCGGTTCAGCGCACTCGGTGTCCCGGCAGTCAACTTCGGGCCCGGCGACCCGCTGCTCGCCCACAAGCAGGAGGAACACGTGCCGATCGCCCAGATCCGCCACTGCGAGGTCGCGCTGCGCGCCTGGCTGGGGGCCGACACATGACCGGCTCGAAGCGGCAGAAGAAGCACCGCGGGCCGGTGCTGCTGCGCGGCAACCAGGTGGACCACAGCACCACCGACCAACGGCTGCTCGACTCACGCGGCCCCACGGACTGGGTGCACACCGACCCATGGCGGGTGCTCCGGATCCAGGCCGAGTTCGTGGAGGGCTTCGGTGCGTTGGCCGAGCTCGGCCCGGCGATCGGCGTCTTCGGATCCGCACGCACCCAGCCCGAGGACCCCTTCCATGCGATGGCGGAGGAACTGGGCGCCAAGCTGGTCGAGGCCGGCTTCGCGGTGATCACCGGCGGCGGACCAGGTGCCATGGAGGCGGCGAACAAGGGCGCCAGCGAAGCCGGCGGCATCAGCGTCGGACTGGGCATCGAACTGCCCTTCGAGACAGGGCTCAACCCGTGGGTCGACATGGGGCTCAACTTCCGCTACTTCTTCGCCCGCAAGACCATGTTCGTCAAGTACTCCCAGGGCTTCGTCGTGCTGCCCGGTGGAGTCGGCACCCTGGACGAACTCTTCGAAGCGCTCACCCTGGTCCAGACCCGCAAGGTCACCTCCTTCCCGGTGGTGCTGCTGGGCACCGACTATTGGCGTGGCCTGCTCGACTGGCTGCGCTCCACCGTGCTGGCCGAGGGCAAGGTCGGTGAGGCCGACCTGGACCTGATCACCCTCACCGACGACGTCGACGAAGCGGTGCGCCTGATGGTGGAGGCCCGCGAGGGCCGGGGCACCACGACGTACGCCGCCGAGCAACCGGAGTGATGCGAGATGGCCTGGTTCTTCGCAGTCCTGGTCGTCCTGGCCCTCGGTGGGGTTGCCGTGGTCGCCGCCGGGCATGGCGCCCCGATGGCGCCAGAGCATCCTGACCGACCCGACCCCCTGCCCCCGGCGGATCGGGAGATCACCGCACACGACCTGCGCACCATCGAGTTCGACACCGCCCTGCGCGGTTATCGGGCCGACGAAGTGGATGCGCTCCTGGCCCGTCTGGCGTCCCAGTTCGAGGCGCAGGAGGAGTACGCAGTGGCACCCGACGCCAGCGAGGGAGGCCCTGGCGTGGGGGAGGCAGATGGCGCGCCCGTGGAGCGATAGGGCAAACTCGGCACCGTGCCCCTCCACGTGATCGTCTACGTCCTGACTGCCCTGGCCGCAGTGGTCGTCGTGCTCACGCGGGTCCGCCTGGGGAGCAACAAGGGCGCTGGCAGGTTGCGGATATCGCCGACGATGCTCAACACCCACACCATCGCCGGCACCCTGGCGCTGCTGGTCTGGGTGGGCTTCCTGGTCACCGGGATCGGCGAGGGCAACGGGCATGCCGTGATCGGCATCGTGGGCCTGGCCCTCTTCTGGATCACCACCATCGCCGGACTGATGATCCTGGTCCGCTGGATCCCGAGCACCGGGCGCCACTCCTCCGAGGCCGTCCGGGACAACTGGAGCGACGGTCCGGGGCTCTCCGTGCTCGCCCATGTCGGGATGCTGGTCGGCGTCCTGGTCTTCACCTGGGCATACCTGATCTCCGCCGTGTGAGCCACGGCCGGGTACGGAGCGGAGCGCTCAGCGTCCCCGGAAGACGGGCTTCTCCTTGGCAAGGAACGCCGCGACCGCGGTGCGGTGGTCCTCGGTGGCGCCGGTGTGGGTCATCATCGCGCTCTCGAAGGCGATCGCGTCGGTGAAGGAGGCTCCGGCAGAGTTCGCCACCGAGCGCCGGATCGCGCCGTACGACTGGGTCGGGCCCGAGGCCAGGCGACCGGCCAGCGCCGTGACCTCCGCGTCGAAGGAGTCAGCCGGGACGACCTTCGTGGCCAGCCCCAGGTCCAGTGACTCGGCAGCCGAGAGCGTGCTGGGGAAGTAGAGCAGTTCCATCGCCTTCGCCTGCCCGACCAGGCGCGGCAGGGTCCACGACGCGCCGGTGTCGCAGGAGAGCGCGACCCCGGTGAAGGCCAGGTTGAACCCGGCGGCTTCGCTGAGGATCCGGAAGTCACAGGCGAACGCCAGGCTCGCACCGGCCCCGGCAGCCACCCCCTGGACTGCTGCGATCACCGGCTTGTGCATGGTCGCGAGCAGGGTGACGATCGGGTTGTAGTGCTTGTCCACGGTGGTGAAGAGCGCGTCCGTGTCACCCGCCTCGAGCAGGGTCACGTGCTCCTTGAGGTCCTGGCCGACGCAGAATGCGCGCCCGGTCCCGGTCAGCACGACGCAGCGGACCGCGTCGTCGTTCGCGGCCTCGGTGACGGCCGCGAGGAGCGCTTCCTTGGTGGCGATCGAGAGGCCGTTCATCGCCTCGGGCCGGTTCAGGGTGATCGTGGTGACGCCATCGACGGTCTCGGAGAGGACGGGCTGGGTGGACATGGTGACTCCTTCGGTTCGGTGCTCAGGACAGGATGCGATCGACGAAGCGCTCGGCGCCCGGGCGGAGCCGGTCGGCCTCGGCATGGAAGTGGGTCGCGGCCTCGAAGCCGGGGAAGTCGGCCGGGAGCAGCTCGGCCGGCAGGCCCGGGTCGCGGAAGAGGAACTTGCGCCACTCGTGGACCAGGTGGAAGCGCTGGGCGAACTCGTCACGGTCGGGGTCCCCGGACTCCGGCGGTACGTCGTCACGCACCCGCGCCAGCCATGCGGCGTACTCCCGGCCCAGCGCAGGCAGGTCCCAGCCGGCCACGGGACGCTCGGCAGGGGTGAAGCTGCCGGCCTCGGTGTGCGCTGCGCTGGCTCCTTCGCGCTCGAGGTAGGCGGGGAGGTCAGGTTGCGGCCACGGGCTCACCCAGAGGCCATCGCTGAGCTCGGCGAGCCCCATCCAGCCCAGGGTGGTGTGCACCCGGTCGCGCAGGCGCCGGTCACGAATCGGGTCGAGCAGCACCAGGCGCCACCGACCGTCCCAGGCGCGGTCGCGCAGCCGGTAGATGCGCTGGCGGGCCGCCTCGAGCCGGGCGATGCCGCGCTCCGTCGCCCGATAGCCGCGACCATTGCCGATCTGCACGGGTTCGAGCCATCCCTCGCCCACGATGCGGGAAATGGCAGTGCGCACCGCTGGTGCCGAGATCCCGACTGGATCCAGGAGCCGGACCAGGTCAGCCACCGGAGCCTGGTTGCCCCGCGTGCGCAGCAGGTCGCCGTACACATCGAAGAGTGCTGACCGCGCGCGCATGTGTGGAGTCTGCCAGCACTGTGCGACGCATGCGGTTTCCGGGGATGTGGGTCGATGGGGGATAATGGACGAGAACGGCGTCACAGGGCGCGGATGGATACAGGAAGAGGTGCGCTGATGGCGGCGATGAAGCCACGAACCGGCGACGGTCCGTTGGAGGTCACCAAGGAGGGACGCGGCATCGTGATGCGCGTTCCGCTCGAAGGTGGTGGCCGCCTCGTGGTCGAGTTGAAGGCCGATGAAGCGACTGCCCTCGGTGACGCCCTCAAGGACGTCGTCGGCTGATCGGGTGACTTTCCAGGCACCCCCACCCGTCCTGCCCGAGCAGGTCGAACCCCCGGCGTACACACTCAGCGAGACGCCGTTCGACGACCTCTCCGCTGGTGCCGACGGCGCCTGCGCCGTTGCCGTGCCGGTGCTGTCCGGCGATCACGGCTCCCCGCTGCTCGGACCCGGTGCGGTCCGGCTCAGCGAAGACCTCGGCCTCGACCTGGTCGAACTCCTGGAGCGCTTCGGCGCCACGGGGAAGGCCGGCGAGGTGCACGAGCACGTCCTGCTCGGACACCCCCGCTGGAGCCGGTTGGTCCTGGTCGGAGTGGGCCAGGGCAGTGCCGCAGAGGTACGCCGTGCCGGCGCCCACCTGGGGCGTGCGGTGCGCGACGAACAACTCCTGGTCAGCACGGTCGCCTCTGTCGGTGGTGTCGATGCACTGGCGGCCTTCGTCACCGGACTGACCCTGGGCTCCTTCGCGTTCCACTGGCGCAAGGACGGTGCGCAGGCGCAGCCTGTCCGCAACGTCGTGGTGGCGGGCTCCGCGCAACTGCAGCCCGACCTGGACCGCGCAGTCGCGATCGCGAACGCAAGCTGGACTGCACGTTTGCTGGCCACGGTGCCGTCGAACCTGAAGAACCCGGCCTGGCTCGCCGATCAGGCGCAGCAACTCGCCTCGGGGAGCGGACTCAAGGTCAGCGTCCGTGACGAGGCCCAGTTGCGTGCCGAGGGATTCGGCGGGATCCTCGCCGTCGGTGCCGCGTCAGCGACCCCGCCACGACTGATCCGCATCGACTACACGCCCTCGCGCAAGGTGGCCCGCGGCAAGGGACACATCGCGCTCGTCGGCAAGGGGATCACCTTCGACACCGGAGGGCTCTCGATCAAGCCGGGCGAGTCGATGTCGACGATGAAGCGCGATATGACCGGCGGCGCCGTGGTGATTGCAACGATGGCTGCCCTGGCGGCAGTCGAATGCCCGGTGCGGGTCACCGCCTTCGTGGCGGCAGCGGAGAACGCGATCAGCGGCTCCTCCTATCGCCCCGGTGACGTGATCACCCACTATGGCGGGCGCACCACCGAGGTGACCAACACCGATGCCGAGGGCCGCCTGGTGATGGCCGACGCCCTTGCCCTGGCGGTGGAGAAGGTGAAGCCCGACGCACTGGTCGACGTGGCCACCCTGACGGGTGCGATGAAGGTAGCGCTCGGCCTGCGTACGGGTGGCTACTTCGCCAACCACGAGGCCCTGGCCACCTTGATCGATGCGGCCAGCGCCGCCTCGGGGGAGCGGCTGTGGCGGATGCCACTGGCCGACGACTACGAGGCCCGGGTCGAGTCGAAGGTCGCCGACGGCGACAACGGCGCCGGCAGTCCCGGCGCGATCACGGCCGCACTGTTCCTGCAGCACTTCACGGGCGATGTCCCGTGGCTGCACCTGGACGTCGCCTCCGTCGGGGATGCCCCGCAGGACGACGACGAATGGACCGCCGGACCCACCGGTTTCGGGGCCAGGCTCCTGCTGGAGTGGCTGGGGTCCGCCAACCCCCTGGCGGGCGTCGGCAAGCGCAGCTGAGGTCCTGCCAGGCTCGGCTCCGTCAGCCCTCGGGGACCCATTCCTTCTTCACGGCGAGCAGTCCGTCACCGACCGGCAGGAGCAGGGGGACCAGGCCTTCGGCCTCAAGCACGGCCTTGCCGAGCTCACGGATCGCCACGGTTTCCTCGTCACGCTGGGCGGGGTCCGCGACCCGGTCGTGCCACAGCGCGTTGTCGAAGGCGACCACACCGCCGGGGCGGAGCAGGCGCAACGCCTCCTTCAGGTAGTCGGCGTACTCCCGCTTGTCCCCGTCGCAGAAGACCAGGTCGTAGTGGCCGTCGGTGAGGCGCGGCAGGACGTCGAGCGCGGCGCCGGGGATGGTCCGGGCCCGCTGGGCGGGGATGCCGGCCTCGGTGAAGCCCTGCTTGGCCAGTCGCTGGTGCTCGGTCTCGATGTCGACGGTGGTCAGCACGCCGTCCGCGCGCATGCCGCGCAGCAGCCACAGGCCGGAGACGCCGGTGCCGGTGCCGATCTCCACCACGGCACGGGCGTCCAGGACGGAGGCAAGGAAGCGCAGGGAGGCGCCGACGCCGGAACCGATCGGCACCACGCCGACCTCCTCGGCGCGTGCCCGGGCCGCAGTGAGGATCTCGTCCTCGCCCACGAACTCCTCCGCATAGGTCCAACTGGCGGGCTTGATGGGGGTGGTGATGACAGCCTCCTGTGCTCGTGCGACACCGACGCTGTGACCCTACAACGCCTGCGACGCTGCGCCGCGACCAAGCGCACCGGGAAATTCCTCCTCGGACGGGAACATCACGACACCACTCGGTGTTGCGGAGAGTCACAGGTCGCGGGACAGTTGTCGACCGGCCTGCCTGGAACTCAAAGCCGTTGCGATGGAGATGCTCAGGTTCCTCTCAGTCCCTTTCCCTAGCGTGAGGAGGAGTCAGGCAGTGAGACTGCTTCATGCGAAGGAGGGTGCAGTGGGCGAGCCAGCGTCGACGGCCGTGGCAACAGCGGTGCCGAGTTGGGACGAGATCGTCGCCGACCACTCCGAGCGGGTCTTCCGCCTCGCCTATCGGCTGACCGGCAACCGGTCCGATGCCGAGGACCTCACCCAGGACGTCTTCGTCCGCGTCTTCCGCTCCCTGGACGGCTACAGCCCGGGCACGTTCGAGGGCTGGCTCCACCGGATCACCACCAACCTCTTCCTCGACGGCGCCCGGCGCCGGCAGCGGATCCGCTTCGACTTCCTCACCGACGAACGCGCCTCCCGGATGCCCTCGGCCCGGGGCCTTCCGCAGGACGTCTTCGATGCCCAGAACTTCGACGACGACATCGAGCAGGCGCTCGCCATGCTGCCGCCCGACTTCCGGGCCGCCGTCGTGCTCTGCGACGTAGAAGGACTCTCCTATGACGAGATCTCCGAGATCCTCGGCGCAAAGATCGGCACGGTCAGGTCGCGGATCCACCGCGGTCGTGCGATGCTCCGGGAGGCATTGGCCCACCGCGCGCCCTCGCCCGGGAGGCAGCGCTTCAACGGACCAGCGGAGACCACCGGGCTGACCACGGGAGCAGGGCAATGATCGGCCACATCGGGAGCAGGGTGAGTGCCCTGGTCGACGGCCAGTTGCCGCCCGGGGAGGCGGAGCGACTGTGGGCCCATGCCGTGCGGTGCGAGAGGTGCTCGGATGCGATCGCGCGGGAGGGCTGGGTCAAGACGCGCCTGGCCGGCCTGCGCCAGGACGCGTGCACTCCGCCCACTCCCAGTGATCTGGCTTCAGCGCTGCGGCATCCCGAGTCGAGGTGCGCCGCGCCGGCCGAGGATTGCCTGGGCACCTCGGCGGTACGCCGCCACCCGGTGGCGGTCGCTGTCCTGGGGGCCGGCTCTGTCGGCGCTGCGATGATCGGCGTACTTGCCCTGGCCCTCCCGGCCACCGGCCCCACCCCCGACAGGCGTGGACCGGCGACCTCGGTCAGCCGCTTGACCGAAGCCCCCGCGGCGCCACAGCCAGCGCAACCGGTCGGTGTGGTCGCCACGCGACCCGCCGCGACACCGACGACGACCGAGCATGACTTCCCCGGATGGTTGAGGATCAGCGAGTGAACGACGAAGAACGCCCCCGTCCCGAGGACGACGCGCCCAGCGGGCCCGAGCACACGCTTCCACTCGATCCGGTGGTCGAGGACTCCGCCACGCAGTCGTTCCCGCCGCCGGCGCCCGACGCGGTCCCGGCTGGTCGCCCTGCCGACACCTGGGCCCCGACGGGGGCTGGACCGCAACCGCCGTACGGCGTCGGCACCTATGGAGGCGGGACCTACGGGACCGGGAACTACCCCTCGGCGACGACGTACCAGCAGGGGACGGCGTACCAACAGGCCGGGCGCACCGCCCCGCCGACCAGCCACGCCGCGACCGGCCGCCGCGCCCGGATGCCCGGTTGGTTCTGGCCAGCCGCGTGCGCCTGCACGCTGGTGATCGGATTGCTCGGCGGCATGCTCGGCGCCGTCATCGTGGACAGCATCCAGGACTCCCGGACTCCTGATGGCCGGACCTCGGGCGGACTGGCCGATGTCACCACGGTCAACGACGCGCCGCTGCCGGAGAACGGCTCGGTCGCCGCGGTGGCACAGACGATGGATCCGAGCACGGTGCAGATCCTCGCCGAGTCCAAGAGCGGCAGTGGCGCCACTGGATCCGGCTTCTTCCTCGATGCCGAGGGACACGTGGTGACCAACAACCACGTGATCGCCGACGCGGCCGATGGCGGCACGATCCAGGTCGTCGACAAGGACTACAAGCGCTACAAGGCCACCGTCGTCGGCCGCAGCGCCGTCTATGACCTGGCCATCCTCTACGTCGAGGACGCCGAGGGCGTCCAGCCCGCTGCGCTGGGCTCCTCCAAGGCGCTGAACGTCGGTGACGTCGTGGTCGCGATCGGTTCGCCGCTGGGCCTGGACCGGACCGTGACGTCGGGGATCGTCTCGGCGCTGGACCGTCCGGTCACCACGGGCAGCGGAGCCGACGACCAGTCCTACATCAACGCCGTGCAGACCGATGCCGCGATCAACCCGGGCAACTCCGGAGGGCCGCTGGTGAACCTCAAGGGCGAGGTGATCGGCGTCAACTCGGCGATCGCCACCACCGGCGGGTCACTCGGCGGCGAGGCAGGCAACATCGGTGTCGGCTTCGCCATCCCGATCGAACAGGTCAAGGTGACCGCCGACCAGATCCTGCGCGACGGAGAAGCGCAATATCCGGTGATCGGGGCGCGGGTGCAGAGCGACGAGGACGGGCGCGGTGCCCTGATCGTTGAAGTGATGGACGGCCAGCCGGCCGAGGATGCCGGGTTGCGCAAGGACGACATCGTGACGGCCCTGAACGACCGCATCGTGCCGGACAGCCCGTCGTTGATCGTCGCGATCCGCTCCCACGTGCCCGGCGACACGGTCACCCTCACGGTGCAACGCGGCAACGAGGAACTCAAGCTGGACATCACCCTCGACGGCCAGGTGGGCTGAGGCTCAGTCCTCGTCGCGGGGATAGCGGGGGTCGATCCGCTCCGCGGGAAGGCCCAGCAGCTCGGCCACCTGCTCGACGATCACGGTGAGCACCAGCGCCTCCAGCTCCTCGCGCGTGGAGCACCGGTGCTCGATCGGGCGCCGGAAGACGACCAGGCGGGTGCCGCCGTGCCCGGGCTGCCGGATCAGCGAGGAGAGCGGGACGGAGTCATCGTCCCAGTCGTCCGGGACCAGTGGGGTGTCCTCGACGGCGTACTCGACCAGGCCCAGATGACGCTGCCAGCGTTCCTCGATCTCGGCGACCACGCCGAGGACCAGCGCGTCGAAGCGCTCGCGGCGGGTCGGGCGCCGACGGGCCCGCAGCCCGCCGGGGGAGCGCGGCGGCAGGATCTCGGGGCCACGGGGGCCGCGACCGTGTCGATCCCGTGCTCGTGCCACGCCTGTTCCCTCCCGCCATCCGGTGCCTCCAGCGAGCCTAAACCGAACTCCTCGCTCGGCGGAGTACCGTCTGGTCCGTGAATCCTGCACGTCGTTGCTCGCGTACGGCCTGTGGCCGTCCTGCGGTGAACACGTTGACCTACGTGTACGCCGACCAGACGGCCGTGCTCGGACCCCTGGCCACCTACGCGGAGCCGCACGCCTACGACCTCTGCGAGGCGCACAGCGAACGGCTCAGCGCGCCGCGCGGCTGGGACGTGCTCCGGCTGGCCGCGGACCCGTCGACGCTGGAACCGACCAGCGACGACCTGCTGGCGCTGGCGGATGCGGTCCGGGAGGCGGCCCGTCCGGTGCCGGAGCAACCGGCCCCCGCTGGCCTGGCTGCGGAGTCGGGACGGGTGACGACGCGCCGCGGCCACCTGCGCGCGATCAGCACCGACTGATCCGAGGAGTGCGGCAGAGGTGCGTCGAGGAACGAGACGCGCCGGAGCCAAGCCTCGCAGGACGTCAGTCGAAGTCAGCACCGACTGATCCGAGGAGTGCGGTGGAGGTGGCGCTAGGCTCGCCCCCATGCCTGACGTGAACACCCTCGACCCCGCCAACCTGCACGCGATCTTCAAGGCGTACGACGTCCGCGGCACGGTGGGCGACCAGATCGACGAGCCGCTCGCCCGCCGGATCGGGGGAGCCTTCGTCAGCATCACCGGCGCCCCGACGGTCGTGGTCGGCCACGACATGCGCCCCTCCTCGCCGGGACTCGCTGCGGCCTTCGCCGAGGGCGCTGCCGGCGCTGGTGCGGACGTGGTGATGATCGGCCTGGCTTCCACCGACCAGCTCTACTTCGCTTCCGGCCACCTGGGCCATGCCGGTGCGATGTTCACCGCCAGCCACAACCCGGCGGCGTACAACGGGATCAAGATGTGCCGGCCCGGCGCCGCGCCGATCGGCGCGGAGAGCGGCCTGATGGAGATCCGGGACGCGGTCGCCACCGAGGTGGTGGGCGAGAAGACCGGCACGATCACCGAGACCGACGTGCTGGCGGACTATGCCGACCACCTCCTCTCCCTGGCCCCGGTGCGCGGGCGCAGGCTCAAGGTCGTCGTCGACGCAGGCAACGGGATGGCTGGGCTGACCGCACCGGCAGTCTTCGAGCGGCTGGGCGACGCGGTCGAGCTCATCGAGATGTACTTCGAACTGGACGGGACATTCCCCAACCACGAGGCGAACCCGATCGAGCCGGCCAACCTGGTCGACCTGCAGCAGCGGGTGCTGGCCGAGCAGGCCGACATCGGCCTCGCCTTCGACGGGGACGCCGACCGGTGCTTCCTGGTCGACGAGCGTGGTGCGTTGGTCTCGCCGTCGACGCTGACCGCACTGATCGCGGCCCGGGAACTGGCCCGTGAACCGGGTGCCACGATCATCCACAACCTGATCACCTCCCGTTCGGTGGAGCAGGTCGTCGCCGAACTGGGCGGCACTCCGGTCCGGACCCGGGTGGGCCACTCCTTCATCAAGGCGACGATGGCGGAGACCGATGCCATCTTCGGTGGTGAGCACAGCGGGCACTTCTACTTCCGTGACTTCTGGCGGGCCGACTCGGGGATGCTGGCCGCGCTGCATGCCATGGCTGCCCTGGCCTCGACCGAGCGGCCACTCTCCGACCTGATGGCGGAATATGTCCGGTTCGCCTCCTCCGGGGAGATCAACTCCACCGTCGAGGACCAGTCGGCCGTCCTGGCCACGCTGGAGCGCGAGTGGTCCGCCGCGTCGGGGGTTGCGATCGACCACCTCGACGGGCTGACCGTCTCGCACGAGGACTGGTGGTTCAATGTGCGTGCCTCGAACACCGAGCCGCTGCTGCGGCTCAACGCCGAGGGCTCGGACGCCGCGACCATGGAACGGATCCGCGACGACGTACTCAACGTGATCAGGAGCGACCAGTGAGCAGCACATCGGAGAACCGCGACGTAGCCCTCGACGAGAAGCTGCTGGAGATCATCGTGTGCCCGCAGTGCCACGGCGAGCTCGCCCTGGTCTCGGCCGAACTGGTCTGCCAGGGCTGCGGGCTGGCCTATCCGGTCCGGGACAACATCCCGGTCCTCCTCGTCGACGAGGCACGCAAGCCGGCCTGATGGGCACCTGGTTCGACGAATCGCGCCTCGATGACGAGGCAGCACTGGCCAGCGTGGATGGCCTGCTCCGCGAACTGGCCGGTTCCGGTGCGCGGGTCCGCAAGGCGTCCTCGGACGCCGCCGAGGCGGTCGGGGCGGCCCTGGCATCAGCACAGGAGTCACGCCCCCGGGCCGTGATCGCGGCCGGCCCGGACTCCCGGCTGCTCCGCGCAGTGCTCGAGCCGTGGTGCCCGGTGCCCTTCGTTGCCTGGCCCGGTGCCGGGTTGCCCGGCTGGGCGGGGAGCATGGACCTGGTCGTCGTCCTGGCCCCGGAGCGTTCCGATCCTGCCGCGGCATCTGCCCTGGCCGAGGCGGTGCGCCGTGGCTGCCAGGTGGTGGTGGCGTGCCAGCCCGGTTCGATGGTGGCCGAGCATGCGGGGGGTCGGTGGACCACGCTGTTGCCGATCGACTCCGGTGACCAGTTGGCCAATGCCGTGGTGATGCTGGACTTCCTGCACCGCCTGGGCCTGGGCCCGGCGTCGGAGGCCGACGAGGTGGCGGGTGCCCTGGATGCGGTCGCGGTCGCCTGTTCGCCGCACCGCGACCTGGCGGTCAACCCGGCCAAGATGCTTGCGATCGCCCTGGCTGATGCCAACCCGGTGGTCTGGGGTGGCTCGGTGCTGGCGGCGCGTGCCGCGCGCCGGGTGGCCGAGTCGTTCCGCCGGGCATCGGGTCGTGGCGCACTGGCGGGCGATGCGGAGCACTTGTTGCCGGTGATCGAGGCGGCCCGTCCTCGCAACGTGTTCGACGACCCGTTCGCCGACGACGCGGGGGAGCCGCGCACGGTCCTGGTGGTCCTGGACGACGGCGCCGATGACGCACTCGTGCGCGAGCAGCGCGGCCGGCTGGTCGCCGCCGCCGAGCGCCGGGGCGTGCGGGTGGAATCGCTGGTCGCCGAGGCCGCCAGCGAAGTGGGGCGCTATGCATGGCTGCTCGCCACGGGCCGTTATGCTGCGGCCTACCTTCAGCTCGGGCTGGTCGAGGAATGAGTGGCGGACTCTTCGCACTCCTGGACGACGTGGCTGCGCTGGCCCGCCTGGCCGCGGCCTCGGTCGACGACATCGGCGCGGCTGCGGGTCGGGCCAGCGTCAAGGCGGCCGGAGTGGTGGTGGACGACACCGCGGTGACCCCGCAGTACGTCGCCGGCCTGGCTGCTGAGCGGGAGCTCCCGATCATCAAGCGGATCGCGGTCGGCTCGATCCGCAACAAGTTGCTGATCATCTTGCCGGTGGCGCTGCTGCTGAGCCAGTTCGCGGGCTGGTTGCTCACCCCGATCCTGATGCTGGGCGGTGCCTATCTCTGCTTCGAGGGCGCCGAGAAGATCATCGAGAAGCTCTTCGGCTCCCACGCGGCCACCGAGGACCGAGCCAGCCGGATCGGCGCCGAGCAGGAGAAGGTGATGGTCTCCGGAGCGATCCGGACCGACCTGATCCTGTCGGCCGAGATCATGGTGATCGCGCTGAACGAGGTCGTCGACCAGCCGTTCGTGGCCCGGGCGTTGATCCTGGTCGTCGTTGCCCTGGGCATCACCGCACTGGTCTATGGCGTGGTCGCGCTCATCGTGAAGATGGACGACGTCGGGCTGCGCCTGGCCGAGAGCGGCTCGGGCGCCCTGCGCCGACTCGGCCGGGGCATGGTTGCGGCGATGCCGGGCCTGCTCGCCGTGATCGGCGCCGTCGGCACGGTCGCGATGCTGTGGGTGGGTGGCCACATCCTGCTGGTCGGCGTGGACGACCTCGGCTGGCATGCGCCGTACGCACTGGTGCACCACCTGGAGGTCGAGGTGGCTGCCGCCACGGGGGCGCTCGGAGGCATCCTCGGCTGGTGCACCAACACGGCTGGCTCGGCAGTGGCCGGGCTGGTCGTGGGCACCGCCGTGGCCGGTGTGGTCCACTTCCTGCCGTTCGGGCACGTGGCGGGACATGACGACGAAGATTCTCCCGCCCGTGCCGCTGACTTGTAGGCTGGCTCACGTCCGCGCGGGGGATCCCGAAGAGATGCAGATGCAGCCGCGGATGCAGTCAAGACGTTGAGGATCATTCGATGGATTACAAGGTCGCAGACCTGACCCTGGCCGAGTACGGACGCAAGGAACTGTCCCTCGCCGAGCACGAGATGCCCGGCCTGATGGCCCTGCGCGAGCGCTACGGCGATACGAAGCCGCTGGCTGGCGCACGCATTGCCGGCTCACTGCACATGACCATCCAGACCGGTGTCCTGATCGAGACCCTGGTCGCGCTCGGGGCCGACGTACGCTGGGCCTCCTGCAACATCTTCTCCACCCAGGACCACGCTGCCGCGGCCATTGTCGTCGGCCCGCCCGCCTCCGGTGGCACCGTCGAGGACCCCAAGGGCACCCCCGTCTTCGCCTGGAAGGGCGAGACCCTGGCCGAATACTGGGACCTTGCCGAGCAGGTCTTCGACTTCACCGACGCCGACGGCAACCCGGTCGGACCGAACATGCTCCTCGACGACGGCGGTGACATCACCCTGCTCGTCCACAAGGGCGTCGAGTTCGAGAAGGCCGGCGCGGTGCCCGGGCCGGAGACCACCGAGAACGAGGAGTTCAAGGAGGTGCTCCGCGTCCTGGGGCGTTCGCTGGCGAACAACCCGTCGCGGTGGACCAACATCGCCAACGACATCAAGGGTGTTTCCGAGGAGACCACCACCGGTGTGCTGCGCCTCTATGACCGCTTCAAGGAGGGCTCGCTGCTCTTCCCGGCGATCAACGTCAACGACTCGGTGACCAAGTCCAAGTTCGACAACAAGTACGGCTGCCGCCACTCCCTGGTCGACGGCATCAACCGGGCCACCGACGTGATGATCGGCGGCAAGGTGGCCGTGGTGTGTGGCTATGGCGACGTGGGCAAGGGGTCCGCGGAGTCGCTGCGTGGCCAGGGCGCCCGGGTCATCGTCACCGAGATCGATCCGATCTGCGCACTGCAGGCCGCGATGGACGGCTTCGAGGTGCGCCGCCTCGAGTCCGTGGTGGAGACCGCTGACATCTTCGTCACCACCACCGGGAACTTCGACATCATCCGGGTCGAGCACTTCGAGAAGATGAAGAACCAGGCCATCGTCGGCAACATCGGCCACTTCGACAACGAGATCGACATGGCCGGCCTGGCCCGGATCCCCGGCATCGTCAAGGACGAGATCAAGCCGCAGGTGCACCAGTGGATCTTCCCTGACGGCAAGAAGATCATCGTCCTCTCCGAGGGGCGCCTGCTCAACCTGGGCAACGCCACCGGCCACCCGTCGTTCGTGATGTCGAACTCGTTCACCAACCAGGTGCTGGCCCAGATCGAGATCTTCACCAAGACGGCTGAATACCCGGTCGGGGTCTACGTGCTGCCCAAGCATCTGGACGAGGAGGTCGCCCGCCTGCACCTGGACGCCCTCGGGGTCGAGTTGACCGAGCTCAGCCAGGCGCAGGCCGACTATCTGGGCGTGCCGATCGAGGGTCCGTACAAGGCGGACCACTACCGCTACTGAGTCGCACGCGAACGGCGCTCGGGGAGAGGGGCTCGGCATGAGTGGAGCAGCATCGGACTTCGGCACCCACGGACGTGTCCTCGTCGTGGACGACGACGCGTCGCTGGCGGAGATGCTCACCATTGTGCTGGCCCAGGAGGGATTCGATGCGCGCGTGTGTCCCCGTGGGGACACCGCGATGCAGGCGTTCCGTGACTACCGGCCCGACGTGGTCCTGCTCGACCTGATGCTGCCCGGCAAGGACGGCATCGACGTGTGCAAGCAGATCCGCGCCGAGTCCGGTGTCCCGATCGTGATGCTCACCGCCAAGGGCGACACCGTCGACGTCGTCGTCGGCCTCGAATCCGGGGCCGACGACTACGTCGTCAAGCCGTTCAAGCCCAAGGAACTCGTTGCCCGGATCCGGGCGCGGGTACGCCGCGCGGACACGCCCGGTGCCGAGGGCCTGACCATCGGCGACCTGAGCATCGACGTGACCGGGCACGCTGTCTATCGGGGTGACACGCCGATCAACCTGACCCCGCTCGAGTTCGACCTGCTGGTCTGCCTGGCGCGCAAGCCGTGGCAGGTCTTCACCCGGGAAGTGTTGCTGGAGCAGGTGTGGGGCTACCGCCACGCCGCGGACACCCGCCTGGTCAACGTGCACGTGCAGCGGTTGCGCTCCAAGGTCGAGCATGACCCGGAGAGTCCCGAGATCGTCGTCACCGTGCGTGGTGTGGGGTACAAGGCCGGAACCAGCTAGCGCCGATGGCCGTGCGTGGTGTCGCCGATGCGGTCGGCCGGGCCCTGACCTTCTGGCGCCGGTCGATCCAGGCACGCGTGGTGGTCAGCACCATGCTGCTCTCGGCCCTGGTCGTCGCAGTGGTCGGCTGGTTCCTGCTGCAACAGACGCGTGACGGGCTGGTCGACTCCCGGGTCGAACGGGTGCTGGCCGAGGCGGCCAACGAGACCGAGGACGCCCGGACCCGCCTCGCTGCCGTGCCCGGCGGCGACGACGAGGCGTCGTTGCAGTTGCGCCAACTGGTCGAACCGATCATCGTCCGCGGCGCATCGCGCGGCTTCGCCGTGGTGCTCAACGGCCCGGTCGACGACGGCCCGACCGAACTGGCCAGCAGCGGCCCCCGCTATTCGCCCGGCCTCGACCTGGCCAGCGTCCCGGATTCCCTGGTGGCGCACTTCGACACCAGCGACGAGACCGCCTGGAGCTTCACCGAGGTGCGCTATCGCGACGGCTCCGGGCGTGCCGCCACCCCCGGTGTGGTGGTCGGGGCCCGGATCCAGTTGCCCGCCGACGGGCGCGACTACACGATCTATTACCTGTATCCGATGCAGCAGGAGCAGGACACCCTGGCGCTGGTCTCACGGGCATTGCTGGCAGCGGCGGCGTTCCTGCTGGTGCTGGTCGGCGCGATGACGTGGCTGGTCACGCGCCAGGTGGTCTCCCCGGTGCGGATGGCCCGGCGTACGGCGGAGCGCCTGGCCTCGGGGCACCTCGAGGAGCGGATGCGGGTGCGCGGCGACGACGACATCGCCCGTCTGGCCACGTCGTTCAACCAGATGGCCTCCAGCCTGCAACGCCAGATCCGGCAACTGGAGGAACTCTCCCGGGTCCAGCGCCGGTTCACCTCGGACGTCTCCCACGAACTGCGTACGCCGTTGACCACCGTCCGAATGGCCGGCGACGTGCTCCACGATGCCCGCGACGAGTTCGACCCGGCCACGGCACGGGCGGCGGAGTTGTTGCAGACCGAACTCGACCGGTTCGAGGGGCTGCTCAGCGACCTGCTCGAGATCAGCCGCTTCGACGCGGGAGCGGCGAACCTGGACCTGGACGACGTGAACCTGGTCGATGTCGCGCACCGGGTGGTCGACATCACCAGGGTCCTGGCCGACCAGCGCAACACCACGGTCGAGGTCCGTGCCCTGACCGAACCCGTCCTGGCCGAGGCCGACGCCCGCCGCCTGGAGCGGATCGTGCGCAACCTGGTCAGCAACGCGATCGACCACGGGGACGCCAGGGGCGTGGTGGTCTATGTCGACGGGGACCAGCACTCGGCCGCGATCGCCGTGCGCGACTACGGTGTCGGGCTGGCCGCAGGGGAGGCCGCGCTGGTCTTCAACCGCTTCTGGCGCTCGGACCCGGCCCGGGCGCGCACCAGTGGCGGCACCGGTCTGGGGCTGTCGATCTCGCTGGAGGACACCCACCTGCACGGCGGCTGGCTCCAGGCCTGGGGTGAGCCCGGCGGCGGTGCGCAGTTCCGGTTGACCCTGCCGCGGCGCGCCGGTGGCCTGCTCCGGCAGAGCCCGTTGCCGCTGGTCCCGACCGACGCCCAGGCAGGCAAGACCGGGGTGGACGCATGAGTGCCACCGCGACCGCCGTACGCCGGGTCCTCGCCAGTCTGGCCGGGTGCCTGCTCCTGGCCGGTTGTGTCTCCCTGCCCGATGAGGGGCCGGTCCGCACCGGTGAGCATGTCGGGGCCCGAGACGAGGGGAACCTCTTCCCCTATGACCCGCGGCCGCCGCAGGAGGGGGAGCAGCCGATCGAGATCGTGCGCCACTTCCTCGACGCGATGCATGCCACGCCGACCTCGAGCGTGGTGGCCCGGCAGTTCCTGACGGTGAAGGCGCAGGCGCAGTGGCGCCCGGACCGGCAGATGATCACGTACGCCGACTTCGAGGCTCCGGTGGGCACCGACCGGGTCCGGATCCAGTTCAATGACGCCAACTCCCTCGACGCCGCCGGCCGGTGGAGCGGCGCACTGGGCGAGGAGGAGAGCGAACTCTCCTTCGAACTCACCCGCGAGGACGGCGAGTGGCGGATCTCCGGACTGCCCGACGCGACCATCGTCTCGGAGGAGTTCTTCGCTGCCCGCTACCAGCAACTCGCGCTCTACTTCTTCGACCCGACGGTCCAGGTCCTGGTCCCGGAGCCGGTCTTCGTCCCGCGGGGAGGGCAGTTGGCCACCGCCCTGGTCCGTGGCCTGCTGCGCGGCCCGGGTTCCGGGCTGGATGGGGTCTCCCAGACCTTCATCCCTGCAGGCATGAACCTGGACCTGTCCGTGCCGGTGGAGGACGGCCTGGCCACGGTCTCGTTGCGCGGGGATGCCGTCGCCCTGGACGCGGAGCGGGTACGCCGGATGGCCGTCCAGTTCGCCTGGACGCTGCGCCAGGACCCCTCGGTGCGCCAGGTGCAACTGGTCGTCAACGACACTCCGGTCACGGTCGAGGACACCGCTGGCATCTTCGACGTGGACACCGGCGCCGAGTTCGACCCGGCCGGGCCGGATGCCTCTCCGGACCTGCTGGGATTGCGCGATGGCCGCCTGGTCTCCGTGGTGGGAGCCACGGAGACCGCCACCGGGGGGCCCTTCGGACGCACCTCGCTGGGCCTGCGCTCGGTTGCGGTCAACCTGGCCGGCAACCGGGCTGCTGGGGTGGCGGGTGGCGGCACCACGCTGCTGGAGGGTTCGGTACGCCGCGGCGACGGGGCCGGGGCCCGGACTTTGCTGGCGGGAGCGACCGATCTGCTGCCGCCGGCCTGGGACCATGCGGATCGGGTCTGGAGCGTGGACCGCACCGCGGACGGCGCCGTGCTCAGGGTGTCCACGGAGGGCGGCACGGCCCGGGTCGACGTCGACGGCATCACCGGCGAGCAGGTGACCGCGTTCCTGGTCTCCCTGGACGGGAGCCGCCTGGTCGCGGCCGTGCGGACGCCTGGCGGCGATGAGATCAGGATCAGCCGCCTTGCCGGCGCCGGGGCCACGGTCCGTGCCACCGGGGCGCAACGGCTCCCGGTGGGGTTGGGGGAGGGCACCTCGATCACCGACATTGCCTGGCAGTCGCCGACCCGGGTGCTGGTCCTGCAGGATGTCGCCGAGGGGCTCTCCCAGGTCAGTTCGGTGCCGGTGGACGGGTCGCCGACCACGTCGGGTGCGGGTCGTGGCGAGGGAGTCGTCCGCCACGACCTGGTGCAACTCGTCGCCTCGGTCGCTCCCGAGGCGCCGGTCCTGGCCGTGGACTCCAACGGGACCGTCCACGAACTCGGCGGCGATCGCGGGATGCCCCTGCCGGACGAAGGACTGGCCTCCCTGGGCTTCGGGGGCTGAGCGGTCCTCCACAGGGGCGGCAGGGGCCTCTTGTCCCGGAGCGCCGGCCGGGGTCGGATGGTGGTGTGTTCGAGCCCCTTGTCGACCTGGTCACCGGGTCCACGTGTGCCGGCTGCGACCTGCCCGGGACGCTGCTGTGCCGGCCCTGCGAGGCGCGACTGCAGGGCCGGGCGCGGGTTGCCTGGCCCACCCCGTGCCCGCCCGGGTTGGCGATGCCGTGGGCCGCGGGCAGCTATCAGGGAGTCCTGCGTGACCTGCTGCTGGGCCACAAGGAGCATCACCAGTTCGGGCTGCGTCGTCCGCTCGGCGCCTTGTTGGCCGACGCCGTGCTCGGCCTCCTCAACGCCCGATCGGTGGCCGCCGGCACCCCGGTGTTGCTGGTCCCGGTCCCGTCCCAGCCGACTGCCGTGCGCTCCCGCGGCCATGACGCGACCCGGGTGCTGGCGCGGGTGGCGTCCCGGCACCTGGTCCGCGCCGGGTACGACGTACGCGTGGCGCGGCTGCTCCGGGTGGCGCCGGTCGCCGACCAGGCCGGCCTCGACGCGAGGCAACGCCGGGCGAACCTGACCGGGTCGATGTGGTGCAGGTCGCGGACATTGCGCAGGCTGGCGCACCAACGGGTCTGGGCGGTGGTGGTGGACGACGTACTGACCACTGGTTCCACGGCACACGAGGCGCAACGTGCCCTGTCCGCGAGCGGTGTCCCGGTGCTCGGCATCGCCACCGTCGCCGCCACCCGGAAGCGGAACCGGACGAAACACCTGCCTGATCCGCTGGTCTTGGGACCGAAAGCGGACTAGCGTCTCTTCATGGAGTCCGTTCGGGTCCGTGGTTGCGTCGTCGGGGCGTCTCGTGCGCCGTGGCGGCAAGCCGAGGCCAGACGCAGGCAAAACGGCCCACGTAAGTCCTTGCGACGAGGCATCGCCTCGCCGCAGCCCGTCTCGACGGGTCCGGGACGATCACGGTGCGTCTTAGGAGTAAGTCCTGCCCCACACCAGCCGTCAGATGCGGCCGGAGCGTGGGAGAGGGTGGGTAGTGGCAAGAAGCTGCGAGAGCCCCGGCAGGCGATTGTGGGGTCGAAGACCAGGTCGGCCGGACGGACTCCACCCCATGTCACCACGACCGCCCCGGCGGTGGTGGTGCCATGCCCTGATGAATCAGTAGAGACACGGAGGTCAACATGGATGTTGTCGTGAACGCTCGCAACTGCGAGGTGTCGGACCGGTTCCGCACTCATGTGGAGGAGAAGCTCTCCAAGCTCGAGAAGCACGACCACCGGATCATGCGGGTCATGGTCGAGGTCGCCAAGGAGAAGAACCCCAGGCAGCACGATCGCTCCGTCCGTGTGGAGCTCACCGCGCACTCGCGGGGCCCGGTGATCCGTGCCGAGGCAGCAGCCGACGACAAGATGGGCGCCCTGGACCTGGCCGTCGACAAGATGGCCGAGCAGATGCGCCGCGCGGCCGACCGGCGGCGGGTGCACCGTGGACGCCGTACGCCGATCTCCGTGGGCCAGGCCCTGGCCGACACGGCCGAGGACCTCATCGAGGAGGCCGACGACGACGAGGTGACCGAGCGGAAGGTCGGCCCGATCACCGTGACCGGCGACGGACCACTGGTGGTCCGCGAGAAGTCGCACGCCGCCACGCCGATGACCCTCGACCAGGCGCTCTACGAGATGGAACTCGTCGGCCACGACTTCTACCTGTTCGTCGACAAGGAGAGCGAACGGCCCTCGGTGGTCTACCGCCGCAAGGGCTACGACTACGGGGTGATCTCCCTCGAGGTCGCCGCTGAATGACCCGTTTGGTGGGTTGCACATGGCCCGATCGGGCCCTTGACGCGCAGTCGGATGGCCCGGTCGTGCCATGATGCATCCTGTGAGCGAGGTCCACGAAGGTGAGGCGGAACCCATCCGGGTGCTCGTGGTCGATGACCAGGAGCTCTTCCGGCGAGGCTTGACGATGCTGCTCGGTGTCGAACCGGGCATCGAGGTCGTCGGTGAGGCCGGTGACGGGATCGAGGGCACCGAACTGGCCGCCAGCGTGGCGCCGGACGTGGTGCTTCTCGACGTCCGGATGCCCAAGCGGACTGGCATCGAGGCCTGTGTCGAGATCAAGCAGACGGTGCCCTCGGCCAAGATCATCATGCTCACCGTCTCCGACGAGGAAGCCGACCTCTACGAGGCGGTGAAGAACGGTGCCTCGGGCTACCTGCTCAAGGACTCCTCCATCGAGGAGGTGGCCCAGGCCGTCCGGGTCGTCGCCGACGGCCAGTCGCTGATCAGTCCGTCGATGGCGGTCAAGTTGATCGACGAGTTCAAGCAGATGTCCAGGCCCGAGCGTGACCCGGTGCCGGGCCTGCGGCTCACCGAGCGCGAGCTGGAGGTGCTCCGGCTCGTCGCGAAGGGCCTGAACAACCGCGACATCGCACGCCAGCTCTACATCAGTGAGAACACGGTGAAGAACCACGTGCGCAACATGCTGGAGAAGCTGCAGGCACACTCGCGGATGGAGGCCGTGATGTACGCCGTGCGCGAGAAGCTGCTCGACCTCGACTGAGGTGGACCTCTCCCGCGTCCAGGCACGTCGCATCGCCCTGGCGGCGCAGGGCTTCTGCGACCCCACCCATGCTGTGCCGACCCTGCGCACGCTGCGGCGCACTGTCGAGCGGACCGGCGTACTGCAGGTCGACTCGGTGAACGTGCTGGCGCGCGCCCACCTGATGCCGCTCTATGCCCGGATGGGCCCCTATGACACGGACCTGTTGCGACGGGCCTGCCAACCGGACGCCCGGCGACCCCGGATGCTGGTGGAGTACTGGGCCCACGTCCAGGCGTTGATGCCGGTCGAACTGTGGCCGTTGCTGGCACACCGGATGGAGGCGTACCGCGAGCGGCGGGGCAAGTGGGGTGCCGTCGAGGAGCGCCCGGGCCTTGACGCCGACGTGTTGTCGGTGGTGCGTGAGCGGGGCCCGGTCACCGCCCGCGACCTCGAGGACGAGATCGGCGGGGCAGCCCGGACCCGGGAACACTGGGGATGGAACTGGTCCGAGGCACGCAAGATGCTCGACTTCCTCTACGCCTCCGGCCAGGTGGCGATCGCTGGGCGGACCCCAACCTTCGAAGTGGTCTACGACCTGCCGGAACGGGTGCTTCCCCGCGCCGTCCTCGAGGCGCCGGTGCCGACGCCCGAGGAAGCCTCCGTCGAACTGGTCCGGCGTGCCGCCCGCTCCCACGGCATCGCCACCGCGCGCTGCCTGGCCGACTACTACCGGATGAGGCTGCGACCCGGGGCCACCGACGGCGGCCTGGCCGCGGGGCCGGCGATCGAGGCCCTCGTCGAGGCAGGAGAGCTGGTCCCGGTCCGGGTGGAGGGGTGGCAGCGGCCTGCCTACCTGCACCGCGATGCCCGTCGTCCGCGGCGCGTTGCGGCGCGGACCCTGTTGAGCCCGTTCGACCCACTGGTGTGGGAGCGGGAGCGCACCGAGCAGCTCTTCGGCTTCCACTACCGCATCGAGATCTACGTGCCAGCAGCCCAGCGGGTGCACGGCTATTACGTGCTGCCCTTCCTGCTCGGGGACGAACTGGTGGCACGGGTCGACCTCAAGGCGGACCGGGCCACCGCCAGGTTGCTGGTGCAGGCGGCGTACGCCGAACCGGGCGCTCCGGCGACCACTGCGGCAGAGCTCGCCCGGGAACTGCACCGGATGGCCCGGTGGCTCGGGCTAGACGAGGTCGTGGTCGTGCCGCGCGGAGACCTCGCGCCGGGCCTGGCGGCGGAGCTGGCCCTCGACGGCTGAAAATCTTTGCTGCGTGGGTAGCATGGCCTGCGGCGTGGGGCTGGTCGGCCCCGCTGCGCCGAACATCTACCCAGGAGTACCTCCTCGTGCCTGCCATTCTCGACAAGATCCTCCGCATCGGCGAGGGCAAGATCCTGCGCCAGCTCGAAGCCGTCGCCAAGGCGTGCAACGCGATCGAGGATGACTTCGTCAAGATGAGTGATGAGGAACTGCGCGCGATGACCGACGAGTTCCGCCAGCGCCTGGCCGACGGGGAGACGCTCGACGACATCATGCCGGAGGCGTTCGCCACGGTGCGCGAGGCCGCCAACCGCGTCCTGGGGCAGCGCCACTACGACGTACAGATCATGGGCGGTGCGGCCCTGCACATGGGCAACATCGCCGAGATGAAGACCGGTGAGGGCAAGACGCTGGTCGCCACGCTGCCGGCCTACCTCAACGCGCTGGCCGACCAGGGTGTCCACGTGGTCACGGTCAACGACTACCTGGCCCGCTACCAGTCCGAGATGATGGGCCGTGTCTACAACTTCCTGGGGCTGACGACCGGGGTGATCGTGCCCTCGATGCGGCCGGCCGAGCGCCGCGAGGCCTACAACTGCGACATCACCTACGCCACCAACAACGAGCTCGGCTTCGACTACCTGCGCGACAACATGGCCTCCCGGCTCGAGGACTGCGTGCAGCGTGGCCACGGCTTCGCCATCGTCGACGAGGTGGACTCGATCCTCATCGACGAGGCGCGGACCCCGTTGATCATCTCCGGCCCGACCCAGGACGAGGTCCGGTGGTACGCGGAGTTCGCCCGGATCGCGCGGAGCATGGTCAAGGACACCGACTACGAGGTCGACGAGAAGAAGCGGACGATCTCGGTCCTCGAGGGTGGCATCACCAAGGTCGAGGACCACCTCGGCATCGAGAACCTCTACGACTCGGTGAACACGCCGCTGATCTCCTTCATGAACAACTCCATCAAGGCCAAGGAACTCTTCCGCCGTGACAAGGAGTACGTCGTGATGGACGGCGAGGTGCTCATCGTCGACGAGCACACCGGCCGGATGCTGGCCGGCCGCCGCTACAACGACGGCCTGCACCAGGCGATCGAGGCGAAGGAAGGGGTGACCGTCCGCGAGGAATACCAGACCCTGGCCACGGTGACCCTGCAGAACTACTTCCGGCTCTACAAGAAGCTCTCCGGGATGACCGGTACGGCGATGACCGAGGCGAGCGAGTTCGACAAGATCTACAAGCTCGGCGTCGTCCCGATCCCGACCAACAAGCCGATGGCCCGCATCGACCAGCCCGACCTGGTCTACCGGACCGAGGAGGCCAAGTACCTCGCCGTCGCCGACGACGTCGCCGAGCGCCACCGCAACGGACAGCCGGTGCTGATCGGCACGGTGTCGGTGGAGAAGTCCGAGCTCCTCTCCGGCCTGCTGAAGAAGCGGAACATCCCGCACAGCGTGCTGAACGCCAAGTTCCACGCCGACGAGGCGAGCATCGTCGCCCGGGCGGGCCACAAGGGCGCGGTCACGGTCGCGACCAACATGGCCGGTCGAGGCACGGACATCATGCTGGGTGGTGCCGTGGACTTCCTGGCCGACCAGGAACTGCGCAAGAAGGGCCTCGAGCCGGTCGGTGAGACCGCCGAGGAGTACGAGGCCGCCTGGGACGAGGCAGTGGCCCGGATCAAGGACCAGGTGAAGGCCGAGCACGAGGAGGTCAAGGAGGCCGGTGGCCTCTACGTCGTCGGCACCGAGCGCCACGAGTCACGCCGCATCGACAACCAGCTCCGTGGTCGTTCCGGGCGACAGGGTGACCCGGGGGAGTCGCGGTTCTACCTCTCCCTGCAGGACGAACTGATGCGCCTGTTCAAGTCGGACTGGGTCGACCGCGTGCTCACCGCCCTGAAGGTGCCCGACGACGTCCCGATCGAGAACAAGCGGGTCACCGGCGCGATCGCCAACGCCCAGGCACAGGTGGAGTCGCAGAACTTCGAGTCACGCAAGAACGTCCTGAAGTACGACGACGTGATGGATCGCCAGCGCCACGTGATCTATGGCGAGCGGCGCCAGGTCCTCGAGGGCGCAGACCTCAAGGAGCAGATGCTCGGCTTCATCGAGGACGTCGTCGACGGCTACGTCACCGGTGCCACCGAGGGCTTCTCCGAGGAATGGGACCTGGAGGCGCTCTGGACCGCGCTGAAGCAGCTCTACCCGATCACCCTCACCGAGGAGCAGGTCGAGGAGGAGGCGGGCGGTCGTGCTGCCCTGAGCCGCAGCGACCTGTCCGAGAAGATCACGGCGGATGCGCTGAAGGCGTACGCCGAGCGCGAGGAGTCCCTGGGCGAGGAGGTCATGCGTGACCTCGAGCGCCGCGTGCTGCTCTCGGTGCTGGACCGCAAGTGGCGCGACCACCTCTACGAGATGGACTACCTGCGTGACGGGATCGGGCTGCGTGCCTACTCCCAGCGCGACCCCCTGGTGGAATACCAGCGGGAGGGCTTCGACATGTTCGGCGCCATGATGGACAGCCTCAAGGAAGAGGCCGTCGGCTTCATCTTCAACCTCGAGGTCGAGGTCGAGCAGGAGGCTCCTGCCGCGGCGGAGGCGCCGGTGGAGACCGGGATCGGTGGCGCATTGGCGCAGGCTCCGGAGGCCGCTCCCGAGGGCTCGGCGCCACGGATCCGGGCGAAGGGCCTCGAGGCGCCGCAGGCGCCCACCAACCTCTCCTACACCGGCCCGGCCGAGGACGGTGAGGCAGAGGTCAGCGGGGCGAAGCCTGCGAGCAACGCCGACGACCCGTACGCCGGGGTGGGCCGCAACGCCGACTGCCCCTGTGGCTCGGGCAAGAAGTTCAAGAAGTGCCACGGGGCACCGGGCGGACCGACCGGGCTGACCACCCGGGTCAACGGCTGAGGCAGCCCTTCAGCCGAACTCGAGGGCGGTCGCCTGCCAGCGGCCACCCAGCACTTCGAGGCGGCCGGCCAGGCAGCGACTCCGTTCGCCGTGCCGGACCCGGGCACTGAACTCCACCGTCTCCTCGCCCAGGAAGGAGAGGTGCACGCTCTGCACCTGGGGACGGACCTGGGGTCGTCCCGCTTGTCCGGGGCCGTGGACGGTCGCCCGTGCCATCACGCCGGAGCGATAGGTCAGCTCGTGGTGCACGCCCGGGGTCGTCCAGCGCAGCAACTGCGAGACGGGCCGCAGGCCACGCGCGGCCTCGACCGCTGCCTGGCTGAAGGTGTGCACCCAGCGCTGGAGGTCGTGGCGGGTCCGGGGCTCCACCGCGACCAGGTCAGCACCGCGTAGCGCGGCGGCCCCGGTCGCCAGGGGCGTGGGTGGCTCCAGTTGCTGCTCGGGTCCGAGATCCAGGGCCAGGGTGCCCTGGAAACTGGTCGGGGCCAGTGCCCGGCGAGGGCGGACCAGGTGGGTGACATTGTCGACTCGGGTCGCGGTCATGCTGGTCATCGCTCGCTCCTCTGGCTGGAGTCGGGGGTGGGGGCGGGGAGGTGCAACGGCGTCCCCGGGTGGATCAGGTCCGGGTCAGGGCCGACCTGGTCCCGATTCGCTGCCCAGATGGCGCGCCACTGACGATCGATCGCGGCATCGGTGGCGTCGTCGGGCAACTGGTCCCGGGCCAGGGACCACAACGAGTCGCCGGGCGAGACCTGGACGGTGTTCGCCGTGGCCGAGGCGGTCCCCGCCGGCTGGGTCACCGTGGCGGCAGCCTGGCCGGCGTCGGGGCGTTGGGGCAGGGGCAGGCCGTCGAGCAGTTCTGCCCCGCCCGGCACGGGCACCGGCACCGGCACCGTGGTCGATGCCATCGCCGGCTGGGCACCCAGTGCGAGGGTGATGCCGCATGCCATCAACACCAGTCGGCGCCACCGTCGTGGGCCGAGGTTGATGCGCCACTGGGTCGCCGCTTCGAGGCAGGTGGCCGCGGTGGCGATCCAGAACCACACCACGCAACCGGCGAGGACGGCGGCAGCCAGGCCGCTCAGGAGCCCTTCGAAGTCAGTCGACGGGGTGCCGTGCAGGGCCCGGGCGAATCCCCGGGCCGGGCCGGACAGTGCAGCGAGAGCGACCGCGGCCACTGCGGTGGCGCCGAGCAGGACGAGCAGGCAGCGCAGGGCGGATGGTGTGGATTCCCGAGAGTTCATGGCAATGCTTTCGTTTGCGTGTGTTTGCTTCAGTCAATGCCCATTGGATCCCCCAGTCAAGTGTTTGTCCACAGGAAATGGCTTCCGGGCGTGGCGGCACGGCCTAGGTTGGAGCCATGCACCGGCAATGGCGGCTGGCCCCATGACGTGGGAGCAGCGACTCTTCTCGTTCCTCGATGACATCGAGGCGCAGGCAGAGAGCGCCTTCGCGCTGGAACGGGACCTGGAGGTCGCGGACCGGGCGCGCGGGGAGTATGCCGCTGTCCATCTGGCCGAACGGTTGATGGCCAGCGTGGATGCCGAGGTGAACTGCCTGGTCCTCGGCGTCGGTCGACTCGGGGGCAGGCTCGCCCGGGTTGCCGACGGTTGGGTCCTGATGGAGGCAGCGGAGCGTGAGTGGGTGGTCAGGATCGACGCGCTGACGTCGGTGCGCGGGCTCTCCCGCCGCGCGGTGCCACGTGATGCCTGGCCGGTGACCGCCCGGCTCGGCCTTCCATCGGCCTTGCGCCAGATCGCCGAGGACGGGGGTGCCTGCCGGATCTGGCTCGTCGACGGCACCAGCCACGACGTGGCCCTGGAACGAGTCGGGGCCGACTTCGTCGAAGCGGTGCTCGTCGGTGGTGGGGGACTGGTGCTCGCCTTCACGACGATCGCCGCCGTGGCCTCCCAGGCCTGAACAGCCTGAAAGGCGCCGGGCTCAGGTCGCCTCGGGGTCGTAGGGAGGCAGTTCACCTGCCGCCAGGGGCCGCGACGAGGCAGGCGAGGTCGCTCCGGGGGCCTCGTCCATCGCCTCGATCACGTGCTTGCGCACGATCGAGCGCGGGTCCAGGTCGCGCAACTCCAGGTCGGCGTACTCCGGGCCCAGTTCCTGGCGCAGGTCATCGCGGGCCGAGTCGGCGAACGACTTGACCTGGCGGACCATCCGGCCCGCCTGCCGGGCGAGCTCGGGCAGCTTGTCAGGGCCGAAGACGAGCACCGCCACGACGGCGATCACTGCCAGTTCGGGCAGCCCGACCCCGAACAAGGATCAGAACCTGGCAGAGGGAGTGAGCCCGAGTTGCATGCCGGCAAGGCCGCGGCCACGCCCGGTCAGGTCCTCGGCCACCTTGGCCAGTTCGCGTGCGGCAGGCGAATCCGGGTCGCCGACGACGATCGGCGTACCGGCGTCGCCTCCCTCCCGCAGCGCGACCTCGAGCGGGATCCGCCCCAGCACCCGTACGTCGTACCCGAACCGCTCCGACAAGGTCGCCGCGACGCGGTCCCCACCGCCGGCGCCGAAGACCTCCAGGCGGTGCTCCTTGCCCTCCTCGGCGCAGTGCGGGCAGGGCAGGTAGCTCATGTTCTCCACGACGCCGACGACGCGCTGGTGCATCATCGAGGCCATCGTGCCGGCGCGCTCGGCGACCTCGGCAGCGGCCTCCTGCGGGGTGGTCACCACGACCACCTCGGCATTGGGCAGGTGCTGGCCCAGGGAGATCGCGACGTCGCCGGTGCCCGGGGGCAGGTCGAGCAGGAGCACGTCGAGGTCGCCCCAGTAGACGTCGGCAAGCATCTGGACCAGGGCCCGGTCCAGCATCGGTCCGCGCCAGGCGACGACCTGGTCGCGGCGGGGCTTGAGCATTCCGATGGAGATCACCGAGACCCCGGATTCGGTGGGGACCGGCATGATCAGGTCTTCGACCTGGGTCGGGCGCGAGTCCCCCACCCCGAGCATGGCGGGCACCGAGTGGCCGTAGATGTCGGCGTCGACGATGCCGACCTTCAGGCCTTGGCGGGCGAAGGCCAGGGCCAAGTTCACCGTCACCGACGACTTGCCCACGCCGCCCTTGCCGCTGGCGATCGCATACACCTTGGTCAGCGAGCCGGGCTGGGCGAACGGGATCTCCCGCTGGGCCTTGCCGTCGGAGAGGACGTTCTTGAGCTCCGCGCGCTGCTCGGGCGTCATCACGCCCAGCTCCAGGTCGACGCCGGTGACGCCATTGACCCGGGAGACGGCTGCGGTCACGTCGCGGTTGATCGTGTCCTTGAGGGGACATCCGGCGACGGTCAGCAACACCTTCACGCTGACCTGGCCCTCGTCGGTGACATCGACCGAGTCGACCATCCCGAGTTCGGTGATCGGGCGCTTGATCTCGGGGTCGTTGACGGTGGCCAGTGCCGCCTTGACGTTCTCGAGGATGGAGGTGCTCATGATCGTCAAGACTACGCTGTGGGGCCGCTCCGCCCCGATTCGCCCCGTGGCTGTGCGGTGCCCCCGGGCGCGGGTGCCTCCCGCTCGTCGCGCTCGTCCAGTTCGGATAGCAAGCCACGCAGCTCGGAGCGGACGAAATCACGGGTGGCGACCTCGCCCAGCGCCATCCGCAACGAGGCGACCTCCCGGGCAAGGAACTCCATGTCCGCATGGGCGCGGGCATTGGCCTGCCGGTCCTGCTCGGCCACCACCTTGTCGCGCTGCTCCTGCCGGTTCTGGGCGAGCAGGATCAGCGGGGCGGCGTACGACGCCTGGAGGCTCAGGATCAGGGTCAGGAAGATGTAGGGGTAGATGTCGAAGCGGGCCCCGCTCGGCGCCACCACGTTCCAGATCAGCCATACGACGATGAAGAGCGTCATGTACATCAGGAAGCGGGCGGTGCCCATGAACCGGGCGAAGTCCTCGGCGAAGATGCCGAAGCTGTCCGAGCGGCCCTGTCGTCGCGGCACCAGTCGACGGCGTACGTCGCGGGGGACGTCGAGGCGGGGCCTGCGTTCCTCAGCCATGCGCAGCGCTCCCTCGTCGCAGCATCAGTTCACGCCAGTTCTCCGGGAGCATGTGGTCGAGCAGGTCATCGACGGTGACCGCGCCCAGCAGGCGCCCGTCCTCGTCGACCACCGGTGCCGCAACCAGGTTGTACGTCGCCATGTGGGCGGCCACCTGGTCCATCCCCATGTCCGGGCGCAACGGGTCCAGCGTGGTGTCCAGTGCGCCGGCGACCAGGGTGGAGGGCGGCTCGCGCAGCAACTTCTGGATGTGGGCGACCCCGATCAGCCGCCCGGTCGGGGGCTCCAGTGGGGGACGACAGACATAGACCAGCGCTGCCAGGGAGGTGGTCAGTTCCGGGTTGCGGACATGGGCCAGCGCATCCGCAATGGTGGCGTCGGGCGGCAGGATCACCGGCTCGACGGTCATCATCGCCCCGGCGGTGTCATCGGCGTACGACATCAGCCGCTTCACGTCCTCGGCGTCCGAGGGCTCCATCAGCTCCAGCAGTTCGGCAGCCGTCTCCGGGGCGAGGTCGGCGATCAGGTCCGCGGCGTCGTCGGGGGACATCTCCTCCAGGACGTCGGCAGCGCGCTCGTTGTCGAGGTACTGCAGGATCTCGACCTGGTCCTCGTCGGGCAGCTCCTCGAGGACGTCGGCCAGGCGCTCGTCGTCGAGCTCGGTGACCACCGCGGCGCGACGCTCGCGCGGCAGGTCGTGGATCACGGTGGCGGCGTCGGCCGGGCGCATCTCGTTGAGCTTGGCGAGCAACTGGGTGGCGGCCTGGGTCTCCTGCTGGCGCGTGAGACCGGTCACTTCCTGCCACTCCAGGACGTGGGTCTGGCCACGGCGGCGCAGGCCGTGGCCGGGCTCCATGATGGCCACCCTGCTGAGCACCCAGTCACGGTTGCGCGCCTGCTCCATCGCCACGTCGTACACGGCGCCGGAGATGTCGCTGCCGATCACCTTCGCGGTGCGGTCCAGCATCTCGCCGATGACCAGGGTCTCGGTGGGCCGCTGCTCGAAGCGGCGCATGTTGAGCAGGCCGGTGGTGTAGACCTGACCTGCGTCGATGTTGGTCACCCGGGTCATCGGCACGAAGATCCGGCGCCGCCCGAAGACTTCCGCGACCAGGCCGAGCACGCGCGGCGCGCTGGTCTCGGAGCGCACCGAGACGACCAGGTCCCGGACCTTGCCGACCTGGTCGCCCTGGGGGTCGAAGATCGGCAGCCCGACGAGGCGGGCGACGAAGATGCGGGACGGGGAGGTGCTCACGGGAGACAACCGTATCCGCTCGCCCGGCCTCTGCGTGTTAGCGTGCCGAGGTTCCCGGCGCCCGAAAGGAATGAAGATGGGCCGTTTGTGCCAGACCGAGGACCTGACTGACATCCAGCAGGAGATCCTCAAGACCGTTCGCCAGTTCGTCGACGCAAAGATCATCCCGGTTGCCCAGGAGCTCGAGCACGCGGACGAGTACCCGACCGAGATCATCGAGGGGCTCAAGGAGCTCGGCATCTTCGGGCTCACCATCCCCGAGGAGTTCGGCGGTCTCGGCGAGTCGCTGCTCACCTATGCCCTGGTGGTCGAGGAGATCGCCCGCGGCTGGATGAGCGTCTCCGGTGTGATCAACACCCACTTCATCGTTGCCTACCTGCTGATGAACCACGGCACCGAGGAGCAGAAGCAGAAGTACCTGCCCAAGATGGCCACCGGCGAGGTGCGCGGTGCCTTCTCGATGTCCGAGCCCTCGCTCGGGTCCGACGTGTCGGCTGTCTCCACGAAGGCGACCAAGCAGGAGGACGGCAGCTACTCGATCACCGGCCAGAAGATGTGGCTGACCAACGGCGGTACGTCGACCCTGGTCGCCCTGCTGACCAAGACCGACGAGGGTGCCGATTCGGTCTACAAGAACATGACCACCTTCCTGGTCGAGAAGGAGCCGGGCTTCGGCGAGACCGCCCAGGGCGTCACCGTCCCCGGCAAGCTCGAGAAGATGGGCTACAAGGGCGTCGAGACCACCGAGCTGGTCCTGGAGGGCCACCAGATCTCCGCCGACCAGATCCTGGGTGGTGAGCCGGGCAAGGGCTTCTTCCAGATGATGGACGGCGTCGAGGTCGGCCGGGTCAACGTGGCGGCACGTGCCTGCGGTCTGGCCTGGCGTGGCTTCGAGCTGGGTATCGCCTATGCCCAGCAGCGCAAGACCTTCGGCAAGGTGATCGCCGACCACCAGGCAGTGCTCTTCCGCCTGGCCGAGATGGCGACCAAGGTCGAGACCGCGCACACCATGATGGTGCGGGCGGCGCGGCTCAAGGACACCGGCACCCGGATGGACGTCGAGGCCGGGATGGCCAAGATGCTTGCCTCCGAATACGCCAACGAGGTCGTCGAGGACTCCTTCCGGATCCACGGGGGCTACGGCTACTCCAAGGAGTACGAGATCGAGCGCCTGATGCGCGAGGTCAAGTTCATGCTGATCGGCGAGGGCACCTCCGACATCCAGAAGATGATCATCGGACGCTCGCTGCTCAAGGACTACAAGCTCAAGGGCTGATCCGAGGAGCACCACCGCTCAGCCGAAGGAAAAGGCCGCGACACGCCGTACGTACGGCGTGTCGCGGCCTTTCGCTTAGCTGGAAGGGCTGGTCACTTCCACTGCCACGACGCCAGGACGCCGTTGGCCACGGCGTCCCGCTTCTCCGGGGCGAGCCAGTCGGAGAACGAGAAGGTGATCGTGGTGACGGTGGTGTCGGCCAGGACGACGTACTCGTCGAGGAAGAAGTTCGTTCCGTCCTGCGTGGCCATGCCGCTGTGGTGCAGGGCGGGATGTCCCTCCAGCACGACGCGTGGGTGCTGCTCGAGTTCGGGCACGAGGTCGAGCAACTGGCCAGGCACTGCCGCCTCGAGGTCGTCCAGGGTGGTGCCGGCCGGCACGTCCTGCACGAGGACCGTGACGTTGTCCTGGAACCCACCGGTGGGTTTCTCCTCGGCCGCGGCCGAGTCCACCGGCACGTCCAGCGCCAGGGCCGTCTCGGAGATGTCCCCCCAGCCCTCCGGGAGCCGGTAGGCATGTCCGGTCCCGGCGATCGCGGCGCCATCGGCCGGCGCACCGAAGTCGGTGTCGGTGACGGTCGGTTCCTCCGGGGCCGGCCTGGACGCGTCCGTGGCGCTCGGGCTCGCCTCGGACTCGGGATCCGGGGCCTCCTCCCCGCCACAGCCGGTCAGCACGACCAGGCCGAGGACGGCCACGAGCATGCTGCGTGCGAGTCGTGTCATTGCTTCCCCTCATGCGTGGACGCGTGCACGGGCCATCGTGCCACCCGATCGGGGTTGCCGGGCGAAAATCGCTTGGCGCGGTGGCCGTGGAATGCCATGGTGGGGTCATCGGGGATCGATCCGAACATCCGAGAGGGAGTGCGTGATGACTGATGCCAGTGACGCCAATGCCGACCTGAAGGCCAGGATGCGTGAGGCACTTGACCGGAAGAACCAGGCCTCCCATCCGACGGATGCAGACGGCAAGCCGGTGCGGGAAAAGGTGCACGGTTCCGAAGTCGAGGGCGGTGCCCCCAAGATGCACCGCCGCAAGGCCGGCGGCGGGGGTTCCTGAGTCCGGTCAGGTCCGCAGCGGAGTCTCCTCCGCGGTGCCCGGCACGGCGAAGTGCCGGGCGAGCGGCCACACCGCGAGCACCAGCACCATCGGCACGGCGAACCCGATCCGCAGCGAGTCCGCGCCGACGAGTCCGGTCAGCACGGCCCCGAGCAGGGGCACCCACATAGTTGAACTGGTTGAACCGGGCGATGACCACGTTGGCCCGCGCCCGGCGTGCCTCTTCGGTCAGTACGCCGTCGCTGGCGATCCGTCCGGCGGCGGAGAAGCTCAGCGGCGCGATCACCGCGGCGCCGAGGCCGAGCAGGGTGAACCCCGCCACCGCAACCGGCCATGTCGGCGCGGCCACGACGACCGCCAGGGCGGTTGCCGAGACCACTGCCGCCGCGCGGAGCACCGGGACCGGGCCGAAGCGGGTGACCAGCCAGTCACCGGACAGGCGCATCACCAGGGTGGCCAGCAGGTAGGGGAAGGTGGCCATCGCGACCAGCCGCTCGGGCGTGGTGAAGGTCGAGTCCAGGTACGTCGGTCCCCAGGTGGTCGAGGCCGTGTCGACCATGTAGAAGAGGACCAGGGTGATCCCGACCAGGACGATCGGCCGCCAGGGCACGTCGACGCCTGGATCGTGGGCCGTGGGGTCACCGACGCGGGGCAGGAACGGCGCCAGGGCGAGCATGGCCGGGAGTACGGCGATCACCGCCACCGGCGCCAGCTGGGGGATGGCCAGGGTGAGCCCGGCACCGATCAGGCCACCGAAGGTCCAGGCTGCGTGGAAGGACGGCAGGATCGTCCGCCCCATGTGCCGCTCCACGGCCACCGCCTGCATGTTGCCCGACGCATCGACGATGCCCAGGCCGACGCCGTAGACGGCCAGGCCTGCGACGAAGACGACGTACGCCGGGGCCAGGGCCACCGTCACGGCGCCAGCCGCGATGACCACCATGCCGGCGCGCAGCACCGTCCCGCTGTCGTGGCGCCGGGCGAGTGCCTCGGCGATCGCGGACCCAAGGCCGGCGAGCAGCACCATCCCCAGCAACAGCCCGGAGAGCTGGATCTCGCCGATGCCCCAGGCCTCCTTGATCCGCGGCAACCGCGTGGTGAGGCTGATGAAGACCAGGCCCTGGGCAGCGAAGGCACAGGCCACGGCGGCGCGGGAGCGGCTGGTGGTGGCAGCGGAGGTCACGATTGAGCATGACACAGCGCCCTTGACGGGGTCGGCACCCTGCCGCACCGTGGGGTGATGCACTTGCGTGCCAGTTGTCCCCGGTGCCCGACCGGATTGGCCACGGACCTGACCTGCCCCACCCACGGAGCGGTGGCGGCGCCCCTGTGGCGCCCGGAGACCGCGACGTACGACGCCCTGGCCGAGCACCTGTCCCGGGCCGCCGACTTCCCCACCTATCTGCCGTGGCCGCTGCCATCGGGTTGGAGCGTCGTCGATTTCGGCGTGGTCCACGACGCTGGGGTGAGCCGGGCGACGGTCTCGTCGGTGGTCGGCTGGACCGACGAGGACGGCCCGATCGACCTGATCGTGGTCAGCGAGGAGCCTGGAACGGGGCTCGGCGCCCGGATCGCGGGCACGGTCCACTCTGATCCGGGGCACGAGATCGCCGCGGACCGGGCGATGGCCAGGGTGCGGGTCGAGTCGCAGGCGGTGCCGGTATGGGCGATCCCGACGCCGGAGGGTGGCGAAGGGATGGAGCGGATCGTGGTCGCCGGTGAGGCGGCGGGCCGGTGGCTGTGGCTGGTGCTGCAACCGGCCTCGGCAGTGATGCTGCTCGCGCGCGACATCGGTCTCGTCGACATCTCCGGATTGGGGGCGGCGCTCCTGGATGCCCCCTTCGGCGGTCCGGGCGCCCACTGGTGAGGTGTCGTCTACGCTGCTGCCGTGCGCATCGACCTCCACACGCATTCCCGCGCCAGCGACGGCACCGACTCCCCGGCTGACCTGGTGCGCGCCGCGGCCGGGGCCGGCCTCGACGTGCTGGGGATCACCGACCACGACACCAGCGACGGGTGGGACGAGGCGGCCCGGGCCGCCGGGGATGTGGGCATCGAACTGGTCAGGGGCATGGAGATCAGCACCCGCTACAAGGGGCGCAGCGTGCACTTGCTCGCCTACCTGCCCGATCCGACGTACCCACCGCTGGTGGCGGCTCTGGATGAGGTCCTGGACGGGCGCAATGCCCGGGTGCCCGCGATCCTGGCCAAGCTCAACGGCCTGCTGGGCCTCGACCTGGAGGAGGCCGAGGTGCACCGGCTGGCCGGCGACCCGGCGGCCACCGGGCGTCCGCACATCGCCGACCTCTTGATCAGCAAGGGGGCCGTGGCCGACCGGACCGAGGCGTTCGAGCGCTACCTGAAGCCGGGCCGTCCGGCGTACGTCGAGCGCAATGCCGCCGACCTCGGCGAGATGATCGGCATCGTGGCAGCGGCCGGGGGAGTCACCGTGATCGCGCATCCGTGGGGGCGGACCGACCCGGCCGGGATGCAGCAGGAGGACCTCGCCGGGCTGCAGGAACTCGGTCTGGCCGGGATCGAGATCGACCACCAGGACCACTCGCCGCAGGCCCGTGCTGCGCTGCGCGCGATCGCGGTGGACCTGGACCTGGTCCGGACCGGATCCAGTGATCACCACGGGCTCGGCAAGGTGGACCACGACCTGGGCTGCAACACGACCGAGCCGGAGCAGTACGAGCGCCTGGTGGAGCTCGCCGCGGCGGCGGCCGAGGCATCGGGACGTCCGGCTCCCGGCGTGCTGCGTCCCTGACCCGCGCGGGTCCGCGCAGTGGCATGATTGGGCCTGATGACGACCACAACGCTCGCGATCGCCAACCAGAAGGGCGGCGTCGCCAAGACGACCACTGTTGCCTCGCTGGGGGCTGCCCTGGCCGAGCTCGGCCACCGGGTGCTTCTGGTGGACCTGGATCCCCAGGCGTGCCTGACCTTCTCGCTGGGCATCGACCCCGAGGACCTCGAGCTCTCGGTGCACCACGTCCTGACCAAGGGCCTCGACGCGAGCGAGGTGATCATCGAGACCGAGGACGGGGTCGACCTGCTGCCGGCCACCATCGAACTGGCGCGGGCGGAGGCGGACCTGCTCACCCGGACCGGGCGCGAGCACGTGATCAAGGGTGCGATGGAGGACCTGGCCGAGTCCGGAGCCGCCTATGACTGGGTGCTGCTCGATTGCCCGCCCTCGCTCGGCGTGCTGACGGTGGCGGCGTTGACCGCTGCGGAAGGGGTGCTGATCCCGCTGCAGTGCGAGACGCTCTCCCACCGTGGGGTCGGGCAGTTGCTGGACACCGTGCACGACGTACGCCGGTTCACCAACCGTGGGCTGGAGGTGTGGGGAGTGCTGCCGACCCTCTTCGACGGCCGGACCAACCACGCGCGCAAGGTCCTGGAGACGATCTCGGACACCTATGACCTCGACGTGGTCGAGCCGCCGATCCCCAAGACGATCAAGTTCGCCGAGGCGCCTGCGGCCGGTCGCTCGATCCTGGCCACCAGTCGCAGCAGCAAGGGCGCGCGGGCCTATCGCGACGTGGCCGTGAACCTGGTCGAACGCAGGAAGTGACACTGGCACGATGAGCCGCCACCGCAAGGAGTCGTCGCCGGCACGGGGCCGGTGGCTGAGCCTTGCGGGCGCCTGCCTGGTCACGGCCCTGGTGGTCGGCCTCGGCATCGCCGCGGTCCAGGAGCGCGTCACCGTCCCCCGGATCGACGACGGGGTGGCTCCCGCTTCCATGGCGGAAGGGGTGCTCCGGTTGCCGGACTCGCCGCAGGTGGCACGGGAGGTGGTCCTGGAACACGATCCGGAGGTCCTGCCGCCCGACTCGGGTGAGGGATATCGGGTGGTCTTCAGCCAGGACCAGCAACGGGTCTGGCTGGTCGAGGCCGACGGGACCGTACGCCGCACCTATCCGGTCTCCGGCAGCGTCTATGACAACCTGGCGAAGGGCACCTATGCGGTCTTCTCCCGCTCCGAGAAGGCGTATGGCATCGAGGACTCGGGGACGATGAACTGGTTCGTCCGGTTCGCGCGCGGGGAGCGGGCCGCGATCGGCTTCCACGACATCCCGGTCCACCGCGGTGAGCCGGTGCAGGGCGTGGCCGAACTCGGTACCCCACTCTCGCACGGCTGCATCCGGCAGGACGCCGACGACGCCCGCGCCCTGTGGGACTTCGCGCCAATCGGCACCCCGGTCATCGTCGTCTGACCTGACGAGTGCGTCGTCTAACCCCCATGTAACGCGGGGTTATCGTCACTCAAGTAGTGCTGTGCGCCCGATTTCCGTCAACAGCACCGCACAAGTCGGAGCGTCTATTCAGCCGCTGCGGCGGGCTTGCCCCCGCGGGTACGCCGCCGACGCCGGTTGCGGTTGCGCGGAGCGCCCTCGGTCTTCTTCTCGCCACCGGCGTCGTTGCGACCCTGGCCACCGCGACGGCCGCCGTTGCGCGACCCGCCGGAGCGGGAACCCTCGCGCGCAGGTGCCGGCTCCGGGTCCTTGACCCGGCCCTTGGTGCCAGCCGGGATGCCGAGGTCGTGGAAGAGGTGCTCGGAAGTGGAGTAGGTCTCCTGCGGCTCCTCGAAGGGCAGGTCCAGGGTCTTGTTGATGACCTTCCACCGGGTGACGTCGGCCCAGTCGACGAAGGTGACGGCGACACCGGTGGCGCCGGCGCGGCCGGTGCGGCCGATCCGGTGCACGTAGGTCTTGTCGTCCTCGGGGCAGGTGTAGTTGATCACGTGGGAGACGCCGGCCACGTCGATGCCGCGGGCGGCCACGTCGGTGGCGACGAGGACCTTGATCTTGTCCTCGCGGAACTTGGTCAGCGCCTTCTCGCGGGCCACCTGGGCCATGTCACCGTGGAGCGGGCTGGCCTTGAAGCCGCGCTCGACGAGGTCGTCGGCGACGCGCTGGGCCTGCCGCTTGGTGCGGGTGAAGATGATGACCTTGTCGGCCTCGTCGGCCTGCAGGATCCGGCCGATGATCTCGGGCTTGTCGAGGTCGTGTGCCTGATAGATGAACTGGGCCGTGGCGGGCACGGTCTGGTTGTCGGCCGATGACTCGGCGCGGATGTTCATCGGGTGGCGCATGTGGGTGCGGGCCAGCGCAATGATCGCGGCCGGCATGGTGGCCGAGAAGAGCATGGTCTGGCGCGTCTCGGGGGTCTTGGAGAGGAGCTTCTCCACGTCGGGCAGGAAGCCGAGGTCGAGCATCTCGTCGGCCTCGTCGAGGACGACGGACTTGCAGTGGCCCAGGTCCAGCGCCTTGCGGTTGGCCAGGTCGATCAGGCGACCCGGGGTGCCGACGACCACGTCGACACCGGCCTCGAGGGCCTCGAGCTGGGGTTCGTAGCCGACGCCGCCATAGACGGTCAGCACCCGGATGCCGCGGTCGGAGCCGGCGAGCTGGAGGTCCTTGGAGACCTGGAGCGCGAGTTCCCGCGTCGGGGCCACGACGAGTGCCTGCGGCTTGCCGGCCTCGAGTTCCACGTAGTCCGGGTCGGTGACGGCCACCGAGCGCTGCAGCACCGGGATGCCGAAGGCCAGGGTCTTGCCGGTCCCGGTGCGGGCCTGGCCGATCAGGTCGGTCCCCATCAGGGCGACCGAGAGGGTCATCTCCTGGATCGGGAAGGGCTCGGTGATGCCAGCGCGCTCGAGGGCATCGCAGATCTGGGGCAGGACGCCAAGGTCCCTGAAGGTAGTCACGTGCAGTGTGTCGCTTCCATGAGTAGGTCTGTGCGGCCGACTCCGGTTGGCGGATCTGCCGCGCACATGCGCGTCGGCCTGGCCAGCCGAGTGGTCCGGCGACTGGTGCCGAGACAAGGGGCGCAACTCGGGTCGCGCCACGCAATGTGGCCGAGTCTATCGGTACGCTGCACCCATGACTGAATCCACATCTGCCGCCGAGGGTGTCGCCATCTCCGATCCGGCCTACCAGGCAGCGGTGGTCGACCTGCTCGGTGTGATCAGTTGTGCCGAGCTCGCTGCCTTCGAGCGGCTCGCCGAGGACGCCAAGCTGGCGCCGGAACTCGAGGACCGGATTGCCCTGGTCACCATGGCCGCGGTCGAGGTGGACAACCTGCTCAAGCTCCGTGATCGCCTGGCCTCGCTGGGCGTGGATCCACACGAGGCGATGGCACGCTTCGAGCCGGCGCTGGAGGCCTTCCACCGGCACACGTCCCCGTCGAACTGGCTCGAGGGCCTGGTCAAGGCCTACGTGGGCGACGGCCTGGCGCGGGACTTCTATGCCGAGATCGCGGCCTTCGTCGACGTGGAGACCCGGGAACTGATCCTGGCCTCGCTGCGGCGCGACGTACACAGTGAGTTCGTGGTGCAGCGGGTGCGTGACGCCATTGCGGCCGACCCGCGGGTTGGTGGTCCGCTGGCCCTGTGGGGGCGTCGCCTGATGGGGGAGGCGCTGACCCAGGCGCAGCGGATCGCTGCCGACCACGATGCCCTCTCCGCGCTGCTGGCGGGTGGCGTGGACCGCCCGGGGATGGACCTTGCTTCCCTGGGCCGGATGTTCAACCGCCTCACCGAGCGCCACGCCGAGCGGATGGCCGAACTGGGCCTCGCGCACTGACGCATTCCGGCTTGCCACGTGGGTGAGCCGGCCGCGTGCGCATCGTCACAGCGCCGCGTAGTTGGTTGAGTAAAGCAACCAATGTCATGATTGTTGACATGGTCAAGCAATCTGCGGTCGACGACGGCTCCTCGCCCGGGCCCTTCGATGACTTCGCAACCAGCCTCTTCCGCTTCACCCGCACGTTGCGCTCCACCCAGGGTCTCTGGGTGCAGTTGCCCGGTCGCCTCAAGCGCTCCGACGTCACGATCCTGCGCGTCCTCAGCGAGCGCGGGGAGTGCCGCCCGGGATTCATCGCCGACGAGCTCGGCATCGGTGCGAGCGCTGTCAGCCGCCAACTCGTGCCGCTGGAGGAGGACCGCCTGGTGGCCCGGCGCCGCGACCCCGAGGACGGGCGCGCCGAACTGGTCTCGCTCACCCCGGTGGGCCGCAGCCGCCTGACCACGCTGCGTACGGCGTACATCTCCGGCATGCAGGCCCAGTTCGCCGACTGGGACGACGACCAGGTGTACGCCGCGGCCGCGCTGCTGGACCAGATCTCCGACCACCTGGCCCCCGCGCTCGGGCGGCCACAGAAGGGCAGTGACGCATGAGCGACCAGTCCGCGGCGTACACCGAACCCGACCTCAGTCACCGCGAGATCCTCGAGGTGCTGGCGGGCCTGCTCTCCATGCTCTTCGTGGCCATGGTCAGCTCGACCATCGTCAGCACCGCCCTGCCCACGATCATCGGGGACCTGAAGGGCAACCAGACCCAGTACACCTGGGTGGTCACGGTCACCCTGCTCGCGATGACGGTGACCAGCCCGATCTGGTCCAAGCTGGCCGACCTCTTCGACAAGAAGCTGCTGGTCCAGATCGCCGGCGTCCTCTTCCTGCTCGGCTCCCTGGTCGCCGGGTTCGCCCAGGACGTGCCGCAACTCCTCGCTGCCCGTGGCCTGCAGGGCCTTGGTGTCGGTGGACTGATGTCGCTCTCGCAGGCGATCATCGGCTCGATCATCCCGCCGCGCGAACGCGGTCGCTACAGCGGCTACATGGCCGCAGTGATGGCGGTGGCCACGGTCTCCGGCCCGCTGATCGGTGGCCTCCTGGTCGATACGGTCGGCTGGCGCTGGTGCTTCTGGGCCGCCGTGCCGATCTCCCTGGCGGGCCTGGCGATGCTGCAGAAGTTCCTCCACGTGCAGAACGTCCCGCGCCGGGTGCGCATCGACTGGCTCGGTGCGATCCTGATCTCGATCGCCGCCAGCCTGCCCCTGGTCTGGGTCTCGTTCGCGGGTCACTCGTTCGACTGGGCCTCGCGCGAGACCGTCTACCTGCTGGCGCCGGCGGTGCTGGCCACCCTGGCCCTGGTCGTGGTCGAGCGCTCCCACGCGGAACCGCTGATCCCGCCCAAGATCCTGCTGGAGCGCACCACGATCCTGGCCGTCATCGCCAGCATCGCGGTGGGCATCGCCCAGTTCGGTACGTCGGTCTTCCTCAGCCAGTTCTTCCAGGTCGCCCAGGGGTTCTCGCCCACCCAGGCCGGGCTGCTGATGCTCCCGCTGATCCTGGGCAGCATGGTCGGCGCCACCGCCTCGGGACAACTCATCACCCGCACCGGAATCTGGAAGCCGATCATGCTGGTCGGCACCGTGGTGCTGATGGGCGGGCTGATGCTGATGGGCCTGACCGACCACACCACCCCGATCTGGCACTTGAGCATCTTCATGGTGCTGATGGGCGTCGGGCAGGGCACCCTGATGCAGAACGTGGTCCTGGTCGTGCAGAACACCGTCGACGTCCGCGATGTCGGGGCGGCCAGCGGCGTGGTCTCGTTCTTCCGCTCGCTCGGCGGCACGATCGGCATCGCCGTCCTCGGCGCGATCCTGACCAACAGGGTCAGCGCCCACATCGCCACCGGGCTCACCGAGCACGGATTGCCCGTGCCCGAGGACGCAACGGGTGGCGGCACGCTGGACCTGGATGCGCTCCCGGAGCCGTTGCTGACGATCGTCCAGCACGCCTACGGCGACAGCACCGGGTTCATCTTCGTGGTCGCCGGCTTCTTCACGGTGATCACCCTGGTGGCGATCTGGCTGATGCCGGTCACCGAGTTGCGCACCACGGTGCGCAAGGTGGACGAGCACGACGGGCTCGCCCTGGAGCAGCCGATCGACTGAGCCCCCGAA